>NZ_JBSFGK010000005.1:0-168185 GCF_053596495.1 Kitasatospora sp. NPDC001683 | reverse complement strand
CCCGCGTTGAGCGGCACGGCAACCACCGGAATAGGGCGGCCCCGCGCACTGCGTCCTCGCTAGTGTTATTTCAAAAGGAATCTCCAACCCCGATCGCAATGACCGAGGCCGGGGATGTCAACATATCTGGCGTTGACTTTTGGCACGCTGTTGAGTTCTCAAGGAACGGACGCTTCCTTCGGACCGCCTTCCAGCGGGCCCTCCGGGCGCTTCGTTCTTTCGTGTTTTCAGCTTATCAGATGTTTTCCGCCCCGTTTTCCGGAGTTTCATTCATCGGATTCGCTTTCCGCTTTGTTGCCCCGGTCTCCCGCGGCGACTCCGGAACTGTACGGGTACCGGCCCGCCACATGCAAATCGCCTCCGCCCGGGTTCCGGGCGGAGGCGATCGCTGTGCGGCGGGGTCGACCGGCGCGTCGTCAGGCGCGGCCCATCTCCTCGGAGATGGCCGCCGCGAACGCGTCGATGTCCGCCTCCGTGGTGTCGTAGGAGCACATCCAGCGGACCTCACCGGTGTGCTCGTTCCAGAAGTAGAAGCGGTAACGCTTCTGCAGTCGCTCGCTCACCTCGCGCGGGAGGATCGCGAACACCGCGTTGGCCTGGACCGGGCGCACGATCTCGACGCCGTCGATCTTCCGGACCGCCGCCTCCAGCCGACTGGCCATCGCGTTGGCGTGGCCGGCGTTGCGCAGGTAGAGGTCGCCCGCGAGCAGGGCCTCGAACTGGACGGAGACGAAGCGCATCTTCGAGGCGAGCTGCATCGAGGTCTTGCGCAGGTACTTGATGTTGCGCACCCGGTCCGGGTTGAGCACCACCACGACCTCGCCGAGCAGCAGCCCGTTCTTCGTGCCGCCGAAGGACAGCACGTCGACGCCGAGGTCGGTCGTGAAGGCGCGCATCGGCTGGCCGAGCGAGGCGGCGGCGTTCGCCAGCCGGGAGCCGTCCATGTGGACGAGCATGCCGAGCTGGTGGGCGTGCTCGACGATCGCGCGGATCTCGTCGATCGTGTAGAGGGTGCCGAGCTCGGTGCTCTGGGTGATGGAGACCGCGAGCGGCTGCGCGCGGTGCTCGTCGCCGAAGCCGTAGGCCTGCTGGTCGAGCAGCTCGGGGGTGAGCTTGCCGTCCGGGGTGGGGACGATGTGCAGCTTGATGCCGCCCATCTTCTCCGGGGCGCCGCCCTCGTCCACGTGGATGTGGGCGCTGTCGGCGCAGACCACGGCGCCCCAGCGGGGCAGCAGCGCCTGGAGGGCGACCACGTTGGCGCCGGTGCCGTTGAAGACCGGGTAGGCCTCGGCCCGGTCGCCGAAGTGGCGGCGGAAGACGTCCTGGAGGTGTGCCGTGTAGTCGTCCTCGCCGTAGGCGACCTGGTGGCCGCCGTTGGCGAGGGCGATCGCGGCGAGGACCTCGGGGTGCACGCCGGCGTAGTTGTCGCTGGCGAAGCCGCGGACGGTGGGGTCGTGCCGCCGTACCGCGTCCGTACGGGTGGGGTCGGTCATCGGGCTGTCAGCCACAGGTGCTGTCCGTTCAGTTCTGCTGCGGGGCGGTCCCAGAGGTCCGCCAGGTGTCCGGCGAGGTCGGCGGTGTCGGTGAAGCCGGCGAACTTCGCCTCCGGCTTCTCGGCCCGCATCTCGGGGCTGACCAGCGCCTTGATGACCAGGATCGCAGCCGCCGCGGTGGGCTCGCCGTCCGGGGCGGTGGTCTCCTTCTTGAAGGAGTCGGCCATGGCGAGGGTCCAGGCCTCGGTGGCGGCCTTGGCGGCCGCATAGGCGGCGCCGCCCGCGGTGGGCTTGTGCGCGGCCGCGGCGGAGACCATCGCGTAGCGACCGGCCGAGCTGCGGACCAGCGCGGGCTGGAAGGCCAGCGAGGTGTGCTGGAGGGTGCGCACCACGGTGTCGTGCAGGAAGTCCCAGTCGTCCAGGCGGGTGTCGAAGAAGGTCTTGCTGCCGCGCCAGCCGCCGACCAGGTGGAACAGGCCGTCGACGTGGCCGTGCTCGGCCTCCAGGTGGTCGGCCCAGTCGTGGACCTCCTGCGGGTCGAGCAGGTCGATCACCTGGCCGCTCACCTTCGCGCCGCGCACCGCGACGCGGGTGGCGTCCAGGGCGGCCTCCAGGCGCCTGGCGTCGATGTCGGCACCGATCACGGTGGCGCCTTCGGCGGTGAGGCGGCGCAGCACGGCCTGACCGGCGGGGCCGCTGGCTCCTGCGACGGCGATGACCTTGCCGGCCAGCTTGGTGGAGGGGGTGGTGGTCACGCGGCGACTCCCTGGATACCGGCGCCGGTGATGCCGGCGGTGGCGGCGATGACGCCGCGGAGCTTCTTGGACAGGGCCTCGTAGAACATGCTCAGCGGGAACTCGTCCGGGAGCACGGCGTCGCACAGCGCCTTGTTCAGGGCCTTGCCGTCCGTGATGTCGAGCGGGAGGGCCTCGGGGCCCTTCGCCCAGGTGGAGGCCGGGTGCGGGGTGAGGTATCGGGAGACCAGCTCGTAGGCGGCGATCCAGTGGGCCGGCTTGGGCCGGTCGATGCCGTCGCGGTACAGGGTCTCGATCTCGCCGCAGAGCGCGTTGGTGACCTGCGGGGCGCGCTCCCAGTCGATGGTGAGGCGGTTGTCGCGCCAGCGCAGCGCGTCGTGCTTGTGCAGGTACGCGAAGAGCAGCTGGCCGCCGAGGCCGTCGTAGTTGCGGACGCGGTCGCCGCTGACCGGGAAGCGGAACAGGCGGTCGAAGAGGATCGCGTACTGGACGTCGCGGGCGTGCGGGTCGCCCTCGGCTTCGAGCTTCACCGCCTCCTTGAAGGTGGTGAGGTCGCAGCGGAGCTCCTCCAGGCCGTACATCCAGAACGGGCTGCGCTGCTTGATCATGAACGGGTCGAACGGCAGGTCGCCGTGGCTGTGGGTGCGGTCGTGGACCAGGTCCCACAGGACGAAGGTCTCCTGCGCGCGGTGCTGGTCCTTGAGCAGGCCCTCGGCATCGGCCGGGATCTCCAGGCCGAGCTGCTCGACGGCGCTGGTGGAGACGGCGCGGAAGCGGGCCGCCTCGCGGTCGCAGAAGATGCCGCCCCAGGTGAAACGTTCCGGCGCCTTGCGCACGGCGACCGTCTCGGGGAAGAGCACGGCGGAGTTGGTGTCGTAGCCGGCCGTGAAGTCCGTGAAGGTGATCGGCACGAACATAGGGTTGTCGAAGCGGGTGCGCTCCAGCTCGTCCAGCCACTCCGGCCACACCACGCTCAGCAGGACGGCTTCGAGGTTGCGGTCCGGGTTGCCGTTCTGGGTGTACATCGGGAAGACGACCAGGTGCTCCAGGCCGTCCTCGCGCTGCTCGGCGGGCTGGAAGGCGAGCAGCGAGTCCAGGAAGTCGGGCTCCCGGTAGCCGGTGTCGGCCCACTTGGCGAGGTCGGCGTCGACGGCGGCCAGGTAGGCGGCGTCATGCGGGAAGTTCGGGGCGAGCTCCTCGACGGCGGCCCGGACGGTGGCGACCAGCGGGTCGACGGTCTGCCGCTGGACGGCGGAGAGGTCGATCGAGCCGTCCTTGGACTGCAGCGGGCGCAGCGTCTCGACGGCCTCCTTCAGGCGCAGCCACGCCGGGTGGGCGGCGAGGGTCGAGACCGGGGCGTCGGCCGCCGCTGCGAGCCTTGGCGAAAGATTCTGCATCGTGGACTCACTTCGACAGGAGTTATTTCAACGAGGACACCATAAGTACGAAAGGTTCTCCCGTTCAAGGGGGTCCGAACCGATAAAACTCCGGCGCACCCCCGTTCCGACCCCAAAACCTGTGCCGGAGCGCCGCTTGTCCGGCATGTGGACGGTCTCGTGGATGCTCTGGACAGATGCGCCGTTCTGATGCGAGCCTCCCGGCATGCTCCCGGCGGTGATCACGGTGGCCGAGCGCCACGCCAGCCCGTTCCGGGCGCCCTCCCGTCAGCAGGCCTGTTGTCGTTGCCGCTGCCGCACGCAGGGCCGTTGCCGCCGCTGTCGTTGACCCGACCGCGGCCCTCGGCCCGACCACGGCCGACCGGCTGCCGCTGTTCCGGCTCGGGGCGCCGCGGACGCGGGCCCGTACGCCGACCATGCCGTGTGTGTTCCGACGCCGCCACCGGGGGAAGTGATCCGCCGGGAAGCGGCCCGGCCCGCCCCGCACCGCCGCGCCTGCCCCGACCCTTCCTCCCGTCCCGCCCGGTCCCTCCCCTGGAGTCCTGCCATGAGCCTCCGCAAGCCGTCCGCCGTCCTGCCCCTCGCCGCGCTGGCCGTCGCCGCCGCGCTCACCGGGTGCGCGCCGCAGGCTGCCAACTCCGATGGGAGCGCCGCCGCCGGCACCTCGGGTTCGGCCGGTGCGGCGGCGAGCTGCGCGCCCGGCGCGCTGGCCACGCGGACCGCCGGGAAGCTGACCATCGGCACCGACAAGCCGGCCTACGACCCGTGGTTCTCCGAGGACAAGCCGGAGAACGGCAAGGGCTTCGAGTCGGCGGTGGCGTACGCCGTGGCGGAGAAGCTGGGGTACCCGAAGGACAAGGTCGGCTGGGTGGTCGCGCCGTTCGGCAAGGCGACCGCCCCGGGGGCCAAGGACTTCGACTTCGACATCAACCAGGTGTCCATCAGCGACGAGCGCAAGCAGGCGGTGGACTTCTCCTCCGGCTACTACTCCGTGCGCCAGGCCCTCATCGCGCTGAAGGGCTCCCCGGCCGCGGGCGCGAAGAGCATCGCCGACCTCAAGGGCGCCAAGCTGGGCGCGCAGATCGGCAGCACGAGCCTGGACACCATCACCAACACCATCAAGCCCAGCACCCCGGCGGCCGTGTTCGACTCCAACGACCTGGCGAAGGCGGCGCTGAAGAACGGTCAGGTCGAGGCGCTGGTGGTCGACCTGCCGACGGCCTTCTACATCACCGGCGCCGAGGTGCCGGAGGCCCAGGTGGTGGGGCAGTTCGAATCGGCCGCGCAGGGCGAGCAGTTCGGCCTGGTGCTGGACAAGGGATCCCGGCTGACCCCGTGCGTGTCGGCCGCGGTGGACGCGCTGCGCGCGGACGGGACGCTGGCGAAGCTGGAGAAGCAGTGGCTGTCGGACGCCGTCTCGGCGCCGGTGCTGAAGTGAGCGGGGAGGCGAGCGCGGCCGGACCGCTCGACGTCGCGAAGAACCCGAATGGTTCGGAGGGTTCGGAGGGTTCGGAGAATTCGGAGGACTGGCAGAGCCGGGCGGAGGAGGACGGGTACCGCCCGTCCGAGCGGCGGCTGGCGCACGAGGCGTACCGGCGCTCGCGCGCCCGCCGCTCGACGCTGATCGCCACCGCCTCGACCGTGCTGACGGCGGTGGCGCTGTATCTGCTGGTCGTCAACTCCCCCGGCTGGGAGGTGACTCGGCGGACCTTCTTCAACCTGGACTACGCCCGCCAGGCACTGCCCGAGGTATTGCGGGGGCTGCGGCTCAACCTGGAGCTGATGCTCGGCTGCGGGGTGCTGATCCTGGTGTTCGGGCTGCTGCTCGCGGTGCTGCGGACGCTGCGCGGGCCAGTGTTCCTGCCGGTGCGGCTGCTGGCCACCGCGTACGTGGACTTCTTCCTCGGGCTGCCGATGATCATCTGCCTGCTGGTGATGATCACCGGGGTGCCGGCGCTGCGGCTCACCGGGGTGACCACCGATCCGCTGCTGCTCGGCGGGGCGGCCCTGGTGCTCACGTACTCGGCGTACGTGTCGGAGGTGTTCCGCTCGGGCATCGAGTCGGTGCACCCGAGCCAGCGGGCCGCGGCGCGGTCGCTGGGACTGACCAACGCCCAGTCGATGCGGTACGTGGTGCTGCCGCAGGCGGTGCGGCGGGTGGTGCCGCCGCTGATCAACAACCTGGTCAGCCTGCAGAAGGACACCGGGCTCGTGTCGATCGGCGGCGCGATCGACGCGGTGTACGCGGCGAAGATCATCGCTGCGCACTCCTTCAACTTCACGCCGTATCTGGTGGCGGGAGTGGTGTTCATCGTGCTGACCATCCCGCTGACCCGGCTCGCCGACTGGCTGACCGGGCGGACGAACCGTCGGCAGCTGCAGGGAGGTGCGGTGTGAGCGGGACCGAGGTGCTCCGGCTGGAGTCGGTGCGCAAGACCTTCGGCGACCAGGTGGTGTTGCGCGACGTGGACCTCGCCGTCCCCGAGCACTCGGTGACGGCACTGATCGGGGCGTCCGGCTCCGGGAAGTCCACGTTGATGCGCTGCGTCAACCTGCTGGAGGGGATCGACGACGGGGCGATCTTCCTGGACGGCGAGGAGATCACCGACCCGCGCGCGGACGAGGACGCCGTGCGGCGCCGGATCGGCGTGGTGTTCCAGTCGTACAACCTGTTCCCGCACATGACGGTGCTGGAGAACATCACGCTCGCGCCACGGCGGGTGCACCGGGTCGGACGGGCGGAGGCCGAGGCGACGGCACTGGAGCTGCTGGACCGGCTCGGGCTGGCGGCGAAGGCGAAGGAGTACCCGGACCGGCTCTCCGGTGGGCAGCAGCAGCGTGTCGCCATCGTGCGGGCACTGGCGGCCGGGCCCCGGCTGCTGCTGCTCGACGAGATCACCGCGGCGCTCGACCCGGTGTTGGTCGGGGAGGTGCTGGCGGTGGTCCGGGACCTCAAGGAGCAGGGGATGACGATGGTCCTCTCCACCCATGAGATGGGCTTCGCCCGCGAGGTCGCCGACCGGGTGTGCTTCCTGGACGGCGGGGTGGTGCTCGAACAGGGGCCGCCGGAGCAGGTGTTCGGCGATCCCCAGGAGGAGCGGACCCGGCAGTTCCTCAGCCGGGTCGTCGCCTCGGGGCGGCTCCAGGGCTGAGCGGCCGGTCGGGGCATGGGGCGCCCGGGGTGGATCGCACGACGGCGGTCACCACTGTGCGCCCCTGTACGCGCCCTGGTCGCGTCGGGGGCGCAGCGGTGATCGTGGAAGGGACGATCGTCGCCGGGGCGGAAAAGGACGGGGAACGGATGACAGCTGACGGATTTCAGCTGACAGATTCTGAAATCTGTCAGCTGAAATCCGTCAGCTGTTCGCTGCCCGTCGTTCGCCGCCCGCCACCCCCGGGAGGCCGCCGTTGCACGGGCCCACTCTGGTCAACTGGCTCCTCGCCCTCCTCACCGCCACCGCCGGTGCCTACTGCCTGACCCGCCTGCGGCAGGCCTCCTGCGCCACCACCGCCCCCGGCTCCCGCCGCGCCCACCCGCCGCTCGCCCGGGAATCCGACGCCGCCGAAGCCCTGATGGGGCTCGGCATGGCAGCGATGGCCGTCACCGGCGCCACCGTCCCGGCCGCCGTCTGGGCGTGCCTCTTCGCCCTCCCCGGTGCCGTCTTCCTGCTCGCCGCCCTGCACGCCCCCACCGGCCGGGCACACCGGCTGCACCACGCGGTCGGAGCGCTCGCCATGACGTACCTGGCCCTGGCGATGACCGCCTCCCCCGGCGGACACCACCACCACGCCACCGCCCTCGGCACGCCCCTGCTCACCGGCGCGCTGCTGCTCTACTTCGGCGGCTACTCCCTGTGGGCCGGCGCCCGGCTGCTGCGCACCCCGGCCGGCACCCTCGTGCTCGGCACCACCGGTCTGCCCCGGGCCTGCCGGCTGACCATGGGCATCGGCATGTTCGCCATGCTCCTGACCATGTGACCCGACCATCCCGCACGAGCCGAGGCCCACACCGCCACACGAGCCGAGGCTCACGCCGGCGCGCGTGCCAAGGCCCACACCGAAGCCGCGCGGAAGCCCACACCGAAGCCCCGCCAAAGCCCGCGCCCGCGCGTGGCGTTGGTCACTGGCCCGCGGAAAGCCGTTCCACCGGACGTCGCCAGCACATAGGTTGGCAGGGAGCGCCTTGTCGCGTTCCGTGCGTACTCGGGGAGCCCATGCGATGACTGCCCTGACCGGCCTGCTGCTGCTCGGCCTGCTGCTCTCCACCGTCGTGCCCCGGCTGCTGGCCCGGGCCCGCTGGGTGGAGCGCGAACCGGTGCTGGCGCTGCTGGTGTGGCAGTGCATCGTGCTGGCCGTACTGCTGTGCTGCGCCCTGGGTCTGGTCCTCGCCGCCTCCGCCGCCGAGCCCGAACTGCGCGCCTGGGTGTTCGCCGGCGCCCCGCACGGCGTGGAGGACGCGTACGGCCTGGAGGACGCCGAGGGTTGGGGCCGGCTGTGCGCCGCGGTCCTGGCGGCGGGCGCGCTGCAGACGGTGCTGGCGCTCACCCGCGAGGTCCGTACGGCCAAGGCCCTGCGCAACCGTCGGCACGCCCAACTGGCGAACCGCGCACCGGAGTTGCCCGAGGCGATCGAGACCGCCCGGAGTCGCCGGGAGCGGCTGGTGGTGCTGGAGAACGTCCGGCCCGAGGCCTGGTCGCTTCCCGGTCCGAACTCCCGCCTGGTGGTCACCACCGGCGCCCTCCAGCAGCTCACCGCCCGGGAGTTGGCGGCGGTGCTGAGTCACGAGCGCGGACACGTCCGGGCCCGGCACCACTGGCTGCAGCAGTTCGCCCAGGCGCTCGCCTCCGGATTCCCCGGCATCGGCGTGTTCCGCGCCTTCCGGGACCAGGTGGCGGAGCTGGTCGAGCTGGCGGCGGACGACCGGGCGGCGCGTCGGCACGGCCGGCACACCACGGCCCTCGCACTGGCCGAACTCAACCTGGACCGTGGGGTGTTCGGCGCCTGTCCGCCCGGTCTGGCGCAGTCCCCGAAGCGGGTCGACCGGCTGCTCGCGGGCCGCCCCCGGCTGTCCGTCCCGCACCGGCTGCAGCTGACCGCCGCCGCCCTGGCCGCACCCGCCGCGGCCGTCCTGCTCGCCGTCGCCCCAGGGCTCCGCTCGCTTCTCTGACGCACCCAGCCGTAACGACGTTGACGGCGCGTCAGTCCGATGCGGCCCCTCCGCAGAGCGGAGCGAAGTGGCCGCCGAGCGTCAGCCCGAGCACCTCGCGGTGGAGCGGCCGGGCCTGGTCGTAGCGCTCCCGCCCGGCCTCGGTCAGGGCGATCATGATGCCCCGCCGGTCACTCGCGCACATCGCCCGGGTCACCAGTCCGGCCTTCTCCAGGCGGGCGATCAGCCGGGACAGCGCGCTCTGGCTCAGATGGACGGTGGGCGCCAGCTCGCTCGCCCGAAGGGCGTGGCGGCCTTCGGCCTGACATCCCTCCACCAGGCGTTCCAGCACCTCGAACTCGCTCATGCCCAGCCCGTACTTCTCACCGAGCTCACGGTCGAGCGCACAGACGGCCGCGGCATGGCGGGCGAGCAGCTCGCGCCATTCCGCGATGAGACCGGCCTCCGCCGAGGCTTCGAGGGAGTCGAGTTCAGCCACGCCGCCAGCCTAGCACGTGCATCGTAAATTTATGCATTCACATCTTATTCATTTGCATTGAATGCACACGCATGTACTGTCCTCTCCATGACCACCGCGACCGTCACGCCACCCGACACCCCGTCAACCAGCGGGCTGCACTGGACACCCCGCCTCTGGGGCACCCTCGTCGTGCTCTGCGCCGCCATGTTCCTGGACGCCCTGGACGTCTCGATGGTGGGCGTCGCCCTCCCCTCCATCGGCTCCGAACTGCACCTCTCGACCTCCACCCTGCAGTGGGTGGTCTCCGGCTACGTGCTCGGTTACGGCGGCCTGCTACTGCTCGGCGGACGCGCCGCCGACCTGCTCGGCCGTCGCCGGGTCTTCCTGGTCGCGCTCAGCGCCTTCGCCGCCGCCTCACTGCTCGGCGGCCTGGTCGACGACGGCGGCCTGCTGATCGCGGCCCGCTTCCTCAAGGGCGTCAGCGCCGCCTTCACCGCCCCGGCCGGCCTGTCGATCATCACCACGACCTTCGCCGAGGGCCCCGCCCGCAACCGGGCGCTGTCGATCTACACCACCTGTGGCGCCAGCGGCTTCTCCCTCGGCCTGGTGCTGAGCGGTCTGCTCACCTCGGTCGGCTGGCGCTGGACCTTCCTGATGCCGGTCCCGGTCGCGCTGCTCGCCCTGCTCTTCGCCGTCCGCCTGCTCCCCCGCCCGGTCGAGGAGCCCGCCAAGGGCGGCTACGACGTGCTCGGCGCGATCACCGGCACAGCGACCGTCCTGCTGCTGGTGTTCACCGTGACCGAGGCCCAGGGCGCCGGCTGGCTGAGCCTGCGCACCCTCGGCTCGCTGGTCGTGGTCGCCGCGCTGGCCGCCGCGTTCCTGCTGGTGGAGAGCCGCACCGCCCATCCGCTGGTCCGGCTCGGCATCTTCCGCAACGGTTCGGTGGCCCGGGCCAACGTGGTCGCCTTCACGATGACCGGCGCGTACGGCGGGTTCCAGTTCGTCGTCACGCTCTACCTGCAGCACCTGCTCGGCTGGTCGGCCCTGCAGATGGCCCTCGGGCTGCTGCCGGCCGGTGCCTTCATCGCCCTCTCGGCACCGTTCATGGGCCCGATCGTGGACCGCTTCGGCACCGCCCGGCTGCTGCCGATCGGCCTGCTGGCACTGGCCGGCGCCTTCGCCCTGTTCCTGCGCCTGGACGAGCACAGCTCGTACCTGGTCCTGGTGCTGCCCTCGATGCTGCTGCTCGGCGTGGGCTTCGCGCTGGCCTTCCCCTCGGTGAACATCGCCGCCACCGACGGGGTGGCCGACGAGGAGCAGGGGCTGGCCTCGGGGCTGGTGAACACCGCGATCCAGGTCGGAACCGCCGTCGTGCTGGCCGGGGCGACCGCGATGATCACGGCCGGCAGCGCGGGCGGCGACAGCGCCCAGGCCCAGTTGGACGGCTACCGGCCGGCGCTGGTCCTGGTCACCGCGGTCGCGCTGGTCGGACTGGTGGTGGCCGCGGTGGGTGCCCTGGTGGACCGACGCCGGAATTCAACTCCCATGTCGGTGTCGGATTATGATTATCCGCCTGCCGGGCCATCCGTGGCCCGGACCGGAGTCCTGACCGAGCGCTGACCCCCGGCCCTCGCCCACGGTCGACCCCTGACCGCCGGGCACTGGTGCCGGCTCCACCAAACCCCCGTGTTGGTGGAGCCGGCCGTCCCTGCACCGGCCGCCCGGGCGGCACCCGTCAGGGCACGGTTCCACGGCGCGGCCACCGGCTCCGCAAGTATATTGGCCCGGAGCCAACGAACGTTCGGAGCAGACACGATGGCACCTCGCGGGGATTCGGTCAACGAGGAGATGCGGCAACGCTCCCGTCGACGCATCATGCGGGCCACCATCGAGCTGGTTGACCAGCGCGGTTACGCCGGCACCACGCTGACCGACATCGCCGAGCGCGCCGGACTGGCCCGTGGCCTGCTCTCGTACTACTTCGACGGCAAACGACTGCTGATGCAGTCCGCCACGCACCGGTTGATGCACCAGGCGCTCTCCGGCGCGCTGGCCGAACTGCCGCCCGGCGCCTCCCCCGAGGCCCGGCTGGCCCGCGCGATCGACACCGTCCTCAGCCTGGCCATGGACCACCCCCGGGTGATGCGCTCCCACCTGGCGCTGATCCTCGACCCGGACACCGGCGCCTTCGTCCAGGACCCGGAGCAGCAGCAGGTCGGCGCGATCCTGCAGGGCCTGCTGGAGGACTGGGGAGCGCCGGACCCGGTCGCCGAGCACGCGGTGCTGCGCAGCGCGCTGATGGGCGGCTGCATCGGGGTGCTGCTACCGGGCGCGGAGATCCCGCTGGCGCCGATCCGGGCCGACCTGTTCGGCCGCTACGACCTGGCCTGGGAGCTGGGCCGTCCGCCGCAGCCGCTGCCGCCGGAACGCGAACGGCCGCCGGCCCGCGGTTGACCGCGGGGCAGTCGGCCGACCGCCGGACGCTTCCACGAACAGCACTCACGAGCAGCGCGCGCGGGCGGCGCGCACGAACGCCTCCCGGGAACAGCTCCCGCGAACGGCGCGAGAACAGCGGATCTCCCAGGCCCCGCCCGGGAGTTGCTCAGCGCTCCTTCAGGATCGAGGCAAGCAGGTCTATCGTGCGCTCGGGCGTGAGGCTGTCCACGCAGAGCCGCTCCATGACCTGGACGTACGCGTCGACGTCGTCCCGCTTGTCCAGGTAGAGCGCGCTGGTGAGCTGCTCCAGGTAGACCACGTCCGCGAGGTCCTGCTCCGGGAACCGCAGGATCGTGAACGCCCCGGACTCGCCCGCGTGCGCGCCGAAGCGGAACGGCATGACCTGGATGACCACGTTGGCCTGCTCGGCGACGTCGATCAGGTACTGCACCTGACCACGCATCACCTTGGGCCCGCCGACCGGCCGGCGCAGCGCGGCCTCGTCGATGACCGCCCACAGGCGCGGATTGGCACCCTCGGTCAGCAGCTTCTGGCGGCGCAGCCGGAGGCTGACCCGCCGCTCGACCTCCTCTTCGCTGATGACCGGCCGGCTCTGGCCGAAAACCGCCCGTGCGTACTCCTCGGACTGCAGCAGTCCGGGGATGAACTGCACTTCGTAGGTGCGGATCAGCTGGGCGGCCTCCTCGAGGCCGACGTAGGTCTGGAACCAGCCCGGCAGCACGTCGTTGAAGCTGTGCCACCAGCCGGACTTGTTGGCCTCGCGGACCAGGCCGAGCAGGGCCTCCCGCTCCAGGCCGTCGTCGACGCCGTAGAGGCTGAGCAGGTCGGCGACGTCGCGCTCCTTGAAGCTGACCCGGCCGAGCTCCATGCGACTGATCTTGGACTCGGACGCGCGGATCGCGTAGCCCGCGTCCTCACGGGTGATCCCGCGCGCCTCGCGCAGGCGGCGCAGCTGCGAGCCGAGGAGGATCCGGCGGACCATCGAGCCGCCGCCCGGCTGAACTGTGGTCATGCGGTCGAAACCTCCACCTAGGGCAAACAGCGCACAGTCTGCCATCAGTTGAGCGCTCACGGTGCCGATACTGACGGATGTTCCTATCAGTTCTGCACTCCGCGCACCAGGATGCACGTGCATCCGGCGCTTGCATATGCCAATAGTGCGACTGCACGTGAATCGACTCTTGCATCTGCAGTGAGCGCACACCACCATGGTGCACGTGCACCTGCACATCCCTGGCAATCCCGCGGGCTCCGCGTCGACCCCACGCGCGACTCCGTGCACCGGCCCGGCGGCGTCCCCCGCGCCACCGGGCGTTCGAGTGCGCGCGCGCCTGGTCGAGGGGGCGGCCGAGCGGCCGAGCGAGTCGGAGGTGACCGGCATGACCCCGGCGGGTCCAGCCGTGTCCGCCCCCTTATGGGAGGAGCTCTTCATGAGCACCGGTACGGCTTTGGCGGTTGACCCCCATGTGGTCACCTGTACGCTCGCTCCTCGTTTTGAAGCCGTGAGAACCGCGCGCGACTTCGCCCGGACCGCTCTTCAGCGCTGGGGCCTGATGGAGTTGTTCGACGATGTCGCGCTGGTGGCCTCGGAACTCGTGACCAACGCGCTCCGGCATGCGATCGGCGCACGACCCGACCCGTCGGGCGGCGCCCTGGGCGAGTACGACTTTCCCACACAGCCGACCCCGGACGGACGGCTGCCGATCCGAATAAGCCTGGTGCACCGCGCGCCCCAGGTGGTCTGCGCGGTGAGCGATCCCAGTTGCATCGGCCCGGTGGCCCGGGAGGCGGACTTCGTCGCCGAATCCGGGCGCGGGCTGCACCTGGTGGAGTCGTTCAGCCGCTCCTGGGGCTGGCACCCGCTGGGCAGCGGCAAGGTGGTCTGGGCCGTGTTCGCGACGGAGCCGGCCGGCGGCGGGCTCGACGGCTGCAGGGCACTGGACGGTACCGCGCTGGACGGACGGCTCGACCTCGGTGGCCGGCACCGGCGCTCGGCCTAACGCCACACGGCGCACGGCCGCCCGAGGGGCGCCCCGGGAGGATCACACCCCGAGCCCTTCAGCCAAGCCACCGCGCCGGATCGCACCGGACCGCGAAACCGGCACGGACAACGGTCCGAGCACTGGTCCCGGCACCGGCCCGAGCACTTGGTCCCCGGCACCGGCTCGCCCGACCGGACGCTCCGGCCCGGAGGAAGCGGGCAGCCCGCGGGGCCGCCTGCGGCAGTACAGCAGGCCCCGCCGTACGGCCTCCACCGCGCAACCGCACGGAAGCAGGAAGGCCCGCCGCCGGGCGAGGACGGCCCGGCAAAGACAAAGGCCGTCGTGGTGTCAGCACCCACGACGGCCCCCCGATGGTGAAGCGGCCGGTCAGACGGCCAGGTGGTCGAACTCCCCGTCCTTGGCCCCCAGCAGCAGGGCGGCGATCTCGGCCCGGGTGTAGATGAGCGCCGGACCGTCCGGGAAGCGCGAGTTGCGCATCGCCACGTCGCCGCCCGGCAGGGCCGCGAACTCGACGCAGTTGCCCTGGGAGTTGCTGTGCCGGCTCTTCTGCCAGACCACCCCCTTGAGGTCCGCGGCGGCCATCCCGTTGTAGGTGTGGTTCGAGCCGTGCGTGTCCTGCGAGTCGTGCATAGAAGTCTCCCGAAGAGCTCCGGAGTTGTCGTCCAGCGCGGCGCCCCCGGCACCGCCAGAACGGACCGGCCCCGTACCGGCCCGGCACAACGCCTCACTTGACGCGATGATAGCCGCAGTGCACGTGCATCAGCACGGGACGTTGCAGGTGCATCGGGCCTTTTGTCGGCCGCCCCGAACTCTTCACGGACCCTTCTCCTGACGGTACGTAAACGGACATAGCCCACTGAATCGACGGGTCGTCCATAACCGGCCGTGAGCGGCCCCCCGCTGAATGTTGATCTTCGAATGCCGGGAGTCGCGCCGCCGTGACCCTCCGTCAGACCGCCGTCCGACTGTGAGACATCTCACGCGTCCCGGGTGCAACGCGCCGCCCCCCGGGACACGTCGAGGCAACTGCGCGGGCCCGCTCGGGCATTGGGCGAGGAATGTCCGGATTGTAGGCAATTCGCCCGGACCAGCGCGACAGCGACACGGCCTCCGCACCACGACCACCCGAAACCCGTACGGCAGCCGACTGCAGGCCTGACGGGCCGATGTCCTACGATCTCCGGCATGAGCACCGCAGCCATCCCGGGCGCGCCACTGCCCGTCCGCACTCCAGGCTCCCGTGCGCGGGGGCGCCACCGTCGCCCCGAGCGCCCCGAGATCCGCACCGGCTCGCCGGCCCTGGTGCTCGCCGTGCCCGCGACCGCGGGGCCCGAGTCCCGTTCGGTCGTCGAGGAGCTGCTCTCGATCGTCCGCAGCGAGCACGCCGGCGTCCAGGCCGCGGTCGGTTACCTCCCGGCCGACGGCGCCGAGGCCGGGGACTCCGAGGACCGCACCGTGGCGGAGCTGCTGGCGGCCGCCGCCGAGGCCGGACTGCCGACGCCCGTCGTGGTACCGCTGGTGCCCGGGCCGCACGGCTTCCTGACCGAGCTTCACGCCCTCGCCGCCGAGTACGGCGCGACCGTCACCGACGCGCTGGGCCCGCACCCGCTGCTCGCCGAGGCCGTCCACGTACGGCTGTCCGAGGCCGGGCTGGCCCGGGCCGACCGGGCCCGGCTGTTCGCCATCGCGACCGCCGCGGACGGCGTGGTGCTGACCACCGTCGGAGGTGAGGAGGCGGCTGCCGCGGCCGGAATCACCGGCGTGCTGCTGGCCGCCCGACTGGCCGTCCCGGTCGTGGCCGCGGCGCTCGACGTGCCCGGCTCGGTCGCCGACGCCGTCAACCACCTCAAGGAGACCGGCTCCCAGCGCCCGGCGCTGGCCCCGCTCGTCATCGGCCCGGAGGCGGACTCCGAGCTGCTCGCCACGGCCGCCGAGGAGACCGGCTGCCCGTCGGCGGCGCCGCTGGGCGCCTACCCGACCGTCGGCCAGCTGATCGCCTCCACCTACCTGGCCGCACTGCCGACGCCGACGGCGGAGGAGCTCGCCGAGGCCGAGGCGGAGGCCGCTGCCACCGGCGGGGCCGGGGAGGGCTCCCGACGTGCCCACGCGGCCGCTGAAGGGCCCGTGGAGGGCTAGCGAACCCACGGACCGCCTGTCACGACACCCGCACCACCGAAGGGGCCCGGAACGGCTGCGTTCCGGGCCCCTTCGGCTTGTTCGGATTGCCCCGCAGGAGAGTTAAGTGGCCAATGACCCGCAATGTCCGTTCTGGTGCCATTTGTCGATGAATGGTCGGCACGTCGTCGGGCGCTCGATTCGCCGGCACCCCCGACCGGAAGGCCGCGCCCCCACCGCGTTTCAACGCTCCGTCACATTTCTCCTGAGGCGGAACCAGCTCGCGGAATACATCGCGGAATTGCCGGAAAACGATCATTTACGATCATGAATTGCGAGCCATTCGCGCTTTCCGGTAAACCGTGATGCGCATCACAGATATTTGCAGTTCGAACTTAAGTCTGCTTAACGTGCTCCCCGTTCGTGACCACACGGACCCAGTTCATCCGCGACGCCGAGTCCTGCCGTCGGATGTCCTGGCAGCGCGAAAACGCACCACGGCAGGAGCGGGGGAACCACAGGTAAGTCGCCCCGGACCGCTTCCCGGAAACGGTCCTGGGCTAGGGGTGAAGCCGCGCCCAACAGCGCGGCCGGGCAACTCCAGCCCGAATCCGACAGCTCACCTCGCAGGCGTGGGAGAGGACCGCGTCTTCATGCTGCCTTCCAACGGCAACCGCCTGTCCAGCCGTACCCGTCGCGTGATCGCCGCCCTCGGCGTCGCGGGCGTCGGCCTCACGGTTCCCTGCCTCACCACCGGCACCGCCAACGCCGCCTCCGTCGCCACCTGGGACAAGGTCGCCCAGTGCGAGAGCAGCGGCAACTGGAGCATCAACACCGGCAACGGCTTCTACGGCGGCCTGCAGTTCACCTCCAGCACCTGGGCCGCCTTCGGTGGCACCGCGTACGCCCCGCAGGCCAACCTCGCCACCAAGGACCAGCAGATCGCCATCGCCGAGAAGGTCCTGGCCTCGCAGGGCCCCGGCGCCTGGCCGGTCTGCTCGGTCCAGGCCGGTCTTACCAAGGGCGGCGCCCCGGCCGCCGTCGACACCGCCTCGGCCGCCAAGCCCGCCCAGGGTCAGGCCCAGGCCGCGAAGCCCGCCGCGGCGTCCGCGCCCGCCCAGGACCAGGCGAAGGCCTCCGGCGACTCCGCCGCCGCCAAGTCCGCCAACAGCGACTGGGCGCAGAAGCGCCAGGCGCAGGCCCAGGCCGGCGACTACACCGTCGTCGCGGGCGACTGGCTGTCCTCCATCGCGGACAAGCACAACGTCCAGGGTGGCTGGCAGCACCTGTACGAGCTCAACCGCAGCACCCTCACCGAGGGTCCGGACATGATCTACCCGGGCCAGCGCCTGACCTTCGGTGACGCCGGCTCGGCCCAGGCCGACAAGTCCTCCACCGCCACCAAGTCCGGGTCGGACTTCGCCTGGTTCGACCGCTCGCAGAAGTCCGGCCAGGCCTCGAACGGCGGTGCCGTGGACGCCAAGCCGGTCGCCCAGACCAAGGCCCCGGCCGTGAAGCCGGCCGCCCAGGCGCAGACCCCGGCCCCGGCCGCCACCGGCAGCATGGCCGCCGCGGTCTCCTTCGCCAAGTCGAAGGTCGGCCAGGCGTACGTCTACGGCGGCACCGGCAACGGCGGTTGGGACTGCTCCGGCCTGACCCAGGCCGCGCTGCGCGCCGCGGGCATCAACATCCCGCGCGTCGCCGCCGACCAGGCCGCCGCCAGCACCCACGTCTCGCTGGACAGCCTGCAGCCGGGCGACCTGCTCTTCTGGTCGAACAACGGCAAGGACTCCGGCGTCTACCACGTCGCCATCTACATCGGCGGCGGCCAGTACGTCGAGGCCGCCAACCCGAGCGTGGGCGTCCGCCTCCAGACCATCGCCAACTGGGCCCCGGACTTCGCCGGCCGGGTCTGAGCAGCGCGCACACCGGACAGCTGACAGGTGACGGATCACAGCTGACAGCTGACGGATGACAGATTTCATCATCTGTCATCCGTCATCCGTCGGTTGTCGGCCGTCTCCCGACCGCCCCGGGGAGAGTCTGGTCGCTCCTCCCCGGGGCTTCGGCGTGCCCGCCCGGACGCACTCGCAGCGCCGTATTCCGCATGGTCAAACTCCGACGCAGGGGGCATGCTGCTGCTCTGCACCCGAGGAGGAGTCACCATGGCCCAGGTCACCATCACGCTCGACGCGAACCTCGCGATCGACGCGATGCTGCTCTCCGGTACCAAGAATCCACAGGACGCCGTCGAACTGGTCGTGCGCGACTACCTGGCCCGCGGCCGCCGGACCGAGACCCGGACCGGCGACGCGGGCGACGGCCACCGGGTCGCCACCGACCGCCCGAACGTCCAGGAAGGCTGACCGGGCGCACACGCCGACGGGCCCCGGAGAGGCAACCGCCCTCCGGGGCCCGTCAGTTGGCACAGATATCGAGCAGCCTCAGCTACCGAACAGCCACAGCGCCCGAACAGCCACAGCTACCGAACCGCCACAGCGCCCGAGCAACCTCAGCGCGCGCAGGCCCCCGTGGAGCCCCGCATCACCAGCTCCGGCTGGAACATGAACTCCCCGCGCTGGGCGGCGTTCCCGCCGACCTCCTCCAGCAGCGCGTCCACCGCGGCCGTCGCCATCGCCTCGACCGGCTGGCGGATCGTGGTCAACGGCGGCTCGGTGAAGGCGATCAGCGGCGAGTCGTCGAAGCCGACCACCGACACGTCCTGCGGCACCGACAGCCCGCGCTGGCGCACCGCCCGGATCGCCCCGAGCGCCATCATGTCGCTCCCGCAGACGATCGCCGTGCAGCCCTTGTCGAGCAGCGCACCGGCCGCCGCGTGCCCGCCCTCCACGCTGAACAGCGTGTGGTGGACGAGGCCTTCCGCCTCCTCCTGGCTGAGCCCGAGCACCTCGCGCATCGCCGCGGTGAAGCCCTCGATCTTGCGCAGCACCGGCACGTACCGCCGCTGCCCGACCGCCAGGCCGATCCGCTCGTGCCCGAGCTCGGCCAGGTGCTGGACGGCCATCCACATCGCGGCCCGGTCGTCCGGCGAGATGAACGGCGCGTCGATCTTCTCGCTGAACCCGTTGATCAGCACGAACGGCACCCCGCGCCCGGCCAGCCGGGCGTAGCGGTCGTGGTCGGCCGTGGAGTCGGCGTGCAGCCCGGAGACGAAGACGATGCCCGCCACGCCCCGGTCGACCAGCATCTCGACCAGTTCGTCCTCGGTGGACCCGCCCGGGGTCTGGGTGCACAGCACCGGCGTGAAGCCGTGCCGGCTGAGCACCTGCTCGATCACCTGCGCCAGCGCGGGGAAGATCGGGTTGCTCAACTCCGGCGTGATCAGCCCGATCAGCCCGGCGCTGCGCTGGCGCAGCCGGGTCGGCCGCTCGTAACCGAGCACGTCCAGCGCCGCCAGGACGGTCTGCCTGGTGGCGGCGGAGACGTTCGCCTTGCCGTTGAGCACGCGGGAGACGGTGGCTTCGCTGACCCCCGCCTGTGCCGCGATGTCTGAGAGTCGCGCCGTAGTCACGGTCCCAGAGCCTATTGCAACCACGTCAGACCGCCCACCAGCCGGTGGTGTCCGGAGCGAGCACCGTCTCGCCGCCGTCCACCACGAGTTCGGTCGAGGCGAGCAGCAGCCGACCCGGGGCGGCCATCCGCACCGGCTCGCCGGTGGTGTTCACCGTGCAGACGAAGGAGCCGCGCCGGAAGACGAGGGTGCCCTCGGGGCTGTCCAGCCACTCGACCTCGGTGCCGGCGCCGAGGTCGGGCCGGGCCCGTCGGACGGCCAGCGCGCTGCGGTAGAGCTCCAGGGTGGAGGACGGGTCACCGGTCTGCGCCTCGACGCTCAGTTCGGCCCACTCGGCCGGCTGCGGCAGCCAGGACGGCCCGCCCGCGACCGGTCCGAAGCCGTACGGGGCCTCGCTGCCGGACCACGGGATCGGGACGCGGCAGCCGTCGCGGTAGCCGTCCTGACCGGCCTGCCGGAAGAAGGACGGGTCCTGGCGGACCTCGTCCGGCAGGTCGGTGACGTCCGGCAGGCCGAGCTCCTCGCCCTGGTAGACGTACGCGGAGCCGGGCAGCGCGAGCATCAGCAGGGTGGCGGCGCGGGCACGGCGCAGGCCGAGCGCACGGTCGCCGGGGGTGCGGATCTGGGTGCCGAGACCGGGCTCGTTGGCGAAGCGGGTGGCGTGCCGGGTGACGTCGTGGTTGGACAGCACCCAGGTGGTGGGCGCGTCGACCGGGCGCATCGAGTCGAGCGAGACGTCGATCACCTCGCGCAGCGCGGCGGCGTCCCAATCGGTGCCCAGGTACTGGAAGTTGAAGGCCTGGTGCAGCTCGTCGGGGCGGACGTAGTTGGCGGTGCGCTGGACGGTCGGGGTCCAGGCCTCGGCGACGCCGATCCGCTGTCCCGGGTACTCGTCGAGGATCTTGCGCCAGCTGCGGTAGATCTCGTGCACGCCGTCCTGGTCGAAGAACGGCATGACGTCGTTGCCGAGCAGCTTGAGCTGGTCGGCGCCGCCGAGGTCGGGCAGGCCGGGGGCCTTGACCAGGCCGTGGGCGACGTCGATGCGGAATCCGTCCACGCCCATGTCCAGCCAGAACCGCAGGATCGAGCGGAACTCGTCGGCGACGGCCGGGTTCTCCCAGTTGAAGTCGGGCTGCTCGGGGGCGAACAGGTGCAGGTACCAGTCGCCGGGGGTGCCGTCCGGGTTCTCGGTGCGGGTCCAGGCCGGGCCGCCGAAGATGGACTCCCAGTCGTTGGGCGGCAGTTCGCCGTTCTCGCCCTTGCCGGGGCGGAAGTGGTAGCGCTCGCGCAGCGGGGAGCCGGGGCCCTCGCGCAGGGCGCGCTGGAACCACTCGTGCTGGTCCGAGGAGTGGTTGGGGACGAGGTCGACGATGATCCGCAGGCCCAGCTGGTGGGCGTCGCGGATCAGCGCGTCGGCGTCCAGCAGGGTGCCGAACATCGGGTCGACGGCGCGGTAGTCGGCGACGTCGTAGCCGGCGTCGGCCTGCGGCGAGGCGTAGAACGGGGAGAGCCAGACGGCGTCCACGCCGAGGTCGCGCAGGTACGGCAGGCGGCTGCGGATGCCGGGCAGGTCGCCCATGCCGTCGCCGTTGGAGTCGGCGAAGCTGCGCGGGTACACCTGGTAGATGACCGCGTCCCGCCACCAGCCTCTGGCCGCGCTGCCAGTCACAGGATCCAGGGCGGCCGCCTCGTGAGCGGTGTCGGCGGCAGGCCGGGAGGTGTCGGCCAGGTTCTGGGTCATGGACGGTATCCCTTGGGGACTAGAGGAGCGAGGAGCGCTGAGGGGTGCGGGAGCGTTACGACTTGGAGGCACCGGCGGTCAGGCCGGTGACCAGGTGGCGCTGCACCAGGTAGAAGAAGGCCGCGGACGGGATCGCGATGAGCACCGCCGTGGCGGCCATCAGGTTCCACTGAGCGTCGTGCTCGCTGACGAAGCTCTGCAGGCCGACGGCCAGGGTGTACTTGTCGGAGCTGAGCATGAAGGTGGAGGCGAACGGCACCTCGGCCCAGTAGGTGAGGAAGGAGTAGAAGGCGGCCACCGCCAGGCCCGGGCGGGCGAGCGGCAGCACCAGCCGCCAGAAGGTGCCGAACGGGCTGAGCCCGTCGACCCGGCCGGCCTCGTCGATCTCCACCGGGATGGTGTCGAAGTAGCCCTTCAGCAGCCAGGCGCAGTACGGCACGGTGGTGGTCGAGTAGACCAGGATCAGGCCGGTGTAGCTGTCCAGCAGGCCGAGTTCGGAGAGCATCGTGTACATCGGCACGATCAGCACCGCGATCGGGAACATCTGGGTGACCAGCAGCGACCACATCAGCGGCTTGTGCCCGGGGAACTTCATCCGGGAGACGGCGTAGCCGGTGGTGGCGGCGAGCAGCACGCCGAACACGGTGGTGATGCCGGAGACCAGCAGGGCGTTGCCGAACCAGGTGAAGAAGTCGGTGTCGGCCAGCACGTGCTGGTAGTTCGACAGCGTGAGCTTGCCGAAGATCTCGCCGGGGTGGAGGTAGTCGGTCTTGTCCGGTCCGAGCGAGACGAAGAGGATCCAGCCGACCGGGAACAGCGCGATCAGGCTGGCCAGGATCAGGACGCCGTGGGACAGCGCCTTGGACAGCGGGCTGCTCTCGCCGCGCGGCCGGAACTTGGCGGGCCGGGCGGCCGGGGCCGCGGTCGCCGCGGCGGCGGGGCGTTCGGTGGTGGTGCTCATCGGGGTTACCTGCCTTCGTGGGTCAACTGGGTCCGGGGCCTCAGCCGTTGGCCTGCTCGTTGCGGGCGAGCCAGCGCCGGTAGAAGGCGGTGAAGACGATCAGGATGGACAGCAGGATCACGCCGTAGGAGGCGGACTGCGCGAAGTCCTGGGGGATCTGGCCGAAGGCGAGGCGGTAGGCCCAGGTGACCAGCAGCTGGGCGTCGGGGGCGCCCTTGCCGAACAGCAGGAAGATGACGTTGAACTGGTTGAACGTCCAGATCACGCCGAGCAGCACGACCGTGGAGGAGACGCTGCGCAGCCCGGGCAGGGTGATGTGGCGGAACTGCTGCCAGCGGGTGGCGCCGTCCATCTCGGCCGCCTCGTACAGCTCGGCCGGGATCGCCTGCAGGCCGCCGAGCAGCGAGATCATCATGAACGGCACGCCGGCCCAGGTGTTGACCAGGATCGCCGCCGCCTTCTGCGCCCACGGGTCGGTGAGCCAGCCGGGCTCGGGCAGGTGCAGGGCGGAGAGCATGGTGTTGACGACGCCGCCGTCGGAGAGCATCAGGCGCCAGGAGAAGACGGTGACGAAGGTCGGGACGGCCCACGGGAGGATGAGCAGCATCCGGTAGGCGGCGCGCCCGCGCAGCTTCTTGTTGAGCAGGACGGCGAGGCCGAGGCCGAGGGTGTAGTGCAGGCAGACGCAGACGACCGTCCAGGCGATGGTCCACACGAAGTGGGACCAGAACCGGTCGTACGAGCCGGGGCCCCAGAGGATGTCCGCGTAGTTGTGGAAGCCGACGTACTGGTAGCTGGCCGGGATCTCGTTGACGCCGATCTTGCGGGCGACGTTGAGGCTGTTGGCGTCGGTGAGGGTCAGCCAGATGCCCTGGACGAGCGGGTAGAACACCAGGACGCCGAGCACCAGCACGACCGGGGCGATCATCGCGTAGGCGTACCAGTGCTTGGCGTAGGAGCGCTTGAGGCGTTCCAGCAGGCCCGGACGCTGATCGCGCTCCCGGCTGCCCTTGCCGGTGGCGCCCTGCACGGCGACTGACATCGTTTGCACCTTCTCGGGGGGAAGTCTCGGGGGAGGCCGACGGCCCGGCCCGCCGGTGTCGGCGGGCCGGGCTGCGGGGACTACTTGGCGAAGCCCGGCAGGAGCTTGGCGTAGTCCGTGGCCACGGTGTTCAGCGCGTCCTGGGTGCTGGTGCCCTGGACGGCCTTGCCCAGATTGGTGCCGAGCGAGTCGAACAGCGAGCCGTACTCGGGCAGTTCGGGGCGCGGCTTGGCGCTGCCGAGGATGGCCTGGAAGCCGGCGATGCCCGGGTCGGCCTTGACGTCGGCGGTGTAGGCGTCGGAGCGGGTCGGCAGGGTGGAGTTCTTCTGCGCGATGAAGGCCTGGCTCTCGGCCGAGGTCATGAAGGCGGCGAACTTCTCGGCGGCGGCCTTGTGGGCCTTGTCGGCACCGGCGTAGACCGCGATGTTGTGGCCGCCGGTGGGCGCGCCGGCCTTGCCGGTGGAGCCGGCCGGGACGGGGGCGATGCCGAGGTTCTTCTTGTCGGCGAAGGCGGAGCCCTTGTAGATGTTGGTGATCTCCCAGGGGCCCTGGATGATCGCCGCGACCTTGCCGCTGTTGAAGGCGTCCATCATGTGGGCGTAGGCGTCGGTGGTGACGTCGGCCTTGGCCGTGCCGGGCGAGGTGAACATCGACTTGTAGGTCTCGATGCCCTTGACGGCCTCGGGCGAGGTGATGGTGATCTTCTTGTTGGCGGCGTCGACGGTGTCGGTGCCCTCGCCGAACAGGAACGGCATCGCGTAGTAGCCGTCGGCGGCCTTCAGCCAGAAGCCGTCCACGCCGGCCTTGTCCTTGATCGCGGCGGCGTCGGTCTTCAGCTCGTCCCAGGTCTTGGGGGCGTCGGTGATGCCGGCCTTGGCGAACAGGTCCTTGTTGTAGAGGAAGCCGAGGGTGTCGGTGACCAGCGGGACGCCGTACAGCTTGCCGTCGTACTTGGCCTGCTGGATCAGGCTGGGCTGGAAGGCGGAGGCGTCGGCGGCGGCCGGGGTGCCGTCCAGCGGCTCCAGGAAGCCGGCCTTGGCGAAGGCGGCGGTCCAGCCGACGTCGGAGCGGAACACGTCCGGTGCGCCCTTGGCCCCCATGGCGGTCTGCAGCTTGTTCTGCGCCTGGTCGAACGGCACGTTGACGAAGTTGACCTTGATGTTCGGGTTGGCCGCCTCGAACTTCTTGGCCAGTTCCTGGTAGTTCGGAGCTTCGTTGGTGGCGTTCGACGTGTCCCAGTAGGTGAGGGTGACCGGGCCGTCGGCCTTGCCGTCCGAACCGGAGCCGCCACTGCTGCCACAGGCAGCCATCGAGACCGCGAGGGCCACAACGAGGGCAGAGGCCGCGATGCCACGCCGCATGAGAACTCCTTGGGAGGGTGGGGGTGCCCGAGATGTTCGGAGACAGGCGCATAATGGCTGCCTCGTGCCGACCGCATCGTTGCTGCCGTCGGGCTCGCAAGGAAGTTAACAGCGGCGCAAGAGTGACGGAAAGTCCTTGCAGCAAGTTTCTGCAAGAAACGCCGATCGTTACGCCCACGTGTCCTGGACGTATCCGAGCGGTAGTTGACAGTGCGGCGTGATGTCCGCCTTCGCCCCTTTCGCCCCGCTCCGCACGGTCGACGCGACCACCGTGGGTGGCTGAAAGCCGTTGCAGCAGACTGAACCCATGCGCATCCGAACCGTCACCGAGGACGAACCGCTCCTGCTGGGCGAACCCGCCGGGGCATCGGCCGGGGCATCGGCCGGGCGCTGATCGAACACCTCGAGCGCTGGCCCCGGCTCTGCACGCGCCGGGACCTGCGCCGGCCGGGCCTGCCCTAGTTGGCCCCCAGCCGCAGCACCGTGGTCGAGCGGAACTCCTCCCCCGGCCGCAGCACGGTGCTCGGGAAGGCCGGGTGGTGCGGGGAGTCCGGGAAGTGCTGGGTCTCCAGCGCGATCCCGGCGAACGGCCCGTACGGCACCCCGCTCGCGCCGGTGACCGCGCCCTGGAACTTGTTCGCCGTGTAGACCTGGACGCCCGGCTCGGTGGTCAGCACCTCCAGGGTGCGGCCGCTGACCGGGTCCTCCAGCAGCGCCGCCCGCGCCGGTCCGCCGTCCGCCGGGCGGGCGCGCAGCACCCAGTTGTGGTCGTAGCCGCCCGGGCCGGCCAGCTGCGGGTGGTCGTCGTGCACCGACTTGCCGATCGGGGTGGCCACGGTGAAGTCGAAGGGCGTGCCGGCCACCGGCTCGGTCCGGCCGTACGGGATCTGCCGCTCGTCGGCCGGGGTGTACTCGTCGGCGTCCAGGGTGAGCAGGTGGCCCAGGACGTCGCCGCTGCCCTCACCCGCGAGGTTGAAGTAGGCGTGGTTGGTCAGGTTGACGACGGTCGGCTTGTTGGTGACGGCGCGGTAGGCGATCACCAGCTCGCCGCCCTCGCCCGGAGCGTGCGACAGGGTGTAGGAGACGGTGACGTCCAGCGCGCCGGGGAAGCCCTGGTCGCCGTCCGGGCTGTGCAGGCGCAGCAGCACCCCGCCCTCGATCGGCTCGGCCCGCCACATCCGCTGGGCGAAGCCGTCCGGACCGCCGTGGATGGTCATCCCGCCACCGGTCGGCGCCAGCGGGTGGTCCTCGCCGTCGATGGTGACGCTGGAGCCGTCGATCCGGTTGGCGTACCGGCCCACCACCGTGCCGTAGTGCCGCGCCGGGCCCAGGATCTGCGCCAACTCGTCCGTGGACAGCAGAAGTTGGGCCGTTCGGCCGGACCGGTCCGGGGCGCTGAGGGTGTGCAGGGTGGCGCCGAGGGTGAGCACGCTCGCCTCGTACGGACCGGCCGTCAGCGTCCAGCGCTGGATCGCCGCGCCCGCACCCGAGGGGTCGAGGGGTTCGCGGCGCACCGTGGTGGCCTCGCTCGCCATGGCCTGCTCCTCACTGGTGGCGGCAGCGCGCGCCGCCTCCGCCCGGTTCCCGGTCCGTCCAGGGGCGTCGCGGCGGCCCCATGGTGTCCGTCAGCCTAGCGAGGGCGGCGGCAGCGGGGGCGTTTCCACGCCTCCGCGCGCCGCCCGAACGCCACCGGCCGCCCGCCCCTTCCACGGCTGCCGTCAAGCAGCCGCCACTCCCCCGCCCCCTCGGCCCCGCCGCTACTCCTCCGGCCCCTCGACTTGCCGCTGCGGCAGCCCGAGCGCCGAGGCCAGTCCGTCCGGCCCGGTGCCCGCCTTGCGGTAGACCGCCGCCAGCCGCCGGTTGACCAGGCTCAGGTGCACCCCCAGCTGCTCGGCGATCCGCTGCGGCGGCACGCCCCTGACCGCCAGCTTGGCGACGTCCCGCTCCGGCCCGCTGAGCGCCTCCAGCGTGTCCTGGAAGTCGTGCAGCCCGAGCCGGTTGGGCCGCAGCCCGTAGTTGGCCAGCTCCTGCCGGGCCCGGTCGACCAGCTTCTCGGCCGAGCAGTGCTGGGCCAGCTCGATGCCCTGGTACAGGTACTCCTGGGCGTCCTCCAGCCGCCCGACCCGGCGCAGCGCGGCGCCGAGGTCGACCAGCGCCACGGCGTGCTCGAGCAGCTCGACCGCCTGCCGACCGTCCGAGATCGCCGCCTGCAGCCGCAGCGCGGTGCCGATCGCCGAGGCGGTGCCGAAGCGGCGGGCGTCCCGGACGGCCTCCTGGGCGTACTCGCGGGCGCGCTCGGGCTCGTCGGCCGCGATCGCGACGGCGAGGTGCCCGGCCCACGGCGCCCAGACGGTGTTGTGCCAGCCGCGGACCTTCAACTGGGCCCCGGCCTCGGTGAGCGCGGCGGCCGCCCCGGCGTGCCGGTTCGCGGCGACCAGCAGCTTGCCGTACAGCGAGGCGGCGTCCGGCAGCACCATGGCGGTCGCGTGGTACGGCGGGTGGAAGCCGAACTCGTTGGCCAGCGCCCAGGCCTCGTCGACCCGGCCGCGGGCGATCAGGGTGTCCACCAGCACGCCGACGGCGTCCCAGGCCAGCGGCAGCTTGGCCCCGATCCGCTCGGAGATGCGGTAGGCCCGGCGCAGGAAGTCCTCGGCCTCGGCGAGCAGCCCGCGGCGGAACCGGGCCAGCCCCATCAGGAAGTACGCGAAGCCCCGGTGGGCGCCGCTCCAGCCGGCCACCTCGAACTGGATGATGGCGTCCGCGGCCAGCCGCTCGGCCTGGGCGACGCGGTCGTTGTAGATGTACGTGAGGCAGAGCATCGAGGGCAGTTCGAAGCCCCAGGTGGTGTCGGTCCAGCCGAGGCCCTTGGGCAGCCGGCCGCCGTCCAGGACCTCGTCGGCGAGCGCCAGCGCCTCGGTGGAGGGCTCGCCGCGCAGGGTGAGGTCCCAGGCGCGCATGGCGAGCACGGCCCGGTCGGCGGCCTCCCGGCCGGTCAGGTTCCGGTACAACTCGGCGAGCCGGGCGGAGCGGCCGGGGCCGTCCTCCTCGGACTTGCGGAAGGCGTGCCACATGAACGAGGCCGCCTGGAGCCGCTGCCGCCGGACCGGGTCGGTGGTCTTCTCGGCCTCCTCCTGGCAGACCAGCGCGGCCTGGCCCAGTTCACCGCTGTGGGCGAGCACCTCGGAGAGCCGGAAGGTGGCGTCCACCCGCAGTTCGGGGCGCAGCGGCCCCTCCTCGGGGTCGAGGGCGAGCCTGAGCTGGTTGACGGTGGCGCTGGGGTCGGTGAGCAGTGCGGAGCAGCCGAGCTCGTACAGCACCTCGGCCTTGATGTCGTCGGCGGGCGGCTCGTTGAGCGCGCGGTGCAGGCAGCGCTGGGCGGCTTCGGGAGCGCCGATCAACTGGTGTTCGACGGCGGCACGGCGCAGCTTCTTGACGATCCGGTCGTCGCCCTCGCCGGAGTGGGTCTCGACCAGGTGGCGGGAGGCGGCGAGCAGGCCGAGCCCGGCGTTCTCGATCTCGACGGCGGCGATGCCGTGCATGCCGAGGCGGGTGGCCTCCGGCATGGTGTTGTAGATGGAGCTGGCGATCAGCGGGTGGACGAACTCGAGGTTCCCGTTGGGTGCCTGGGTGAGCACGCGCTGCTTGCGCAGTTGCTTGATGGATTCGCGGGCGCCCTCGGTGCTCTGGGTGGAGATCCGGGTGGCGAGGTCGATCCGGATGTCGGTGCCCAGCATGGCGCAGGCCCAGGCGAAGCGCAGGGTGGCCGGGCCGAGCCGGTCCAGCCAGCTCTTGAGGGTCATCCCGGTGGCGTCGACCGCGAGTTCGCGCAGCTGCCGGGAGTTCTCCTCGACCGGTTCGAGCTCCTGGTCGCGGACCTGGTCGAGCAGGCGGCCGGCCTCGAAGGGGTTGCCGTTGACGACGTTCCAGAACTCGTAGCAGAAGGCGTCCTCGGCCTTGTCGCCGAGTTCGGCGCGGACCATGTCGGTGACGGAGCTCAGGGTGAGCCTGCTGAGCTCGTGCTTGCGGCTGGCGAGGTTGAGGACGCCCCGGCGCAGCTCCTGGGTCTCGTCGGGCCAGTCGTTCTCGTCCTCGCGGAAGGCGAAGACCAGCAGCACGGGCAGCTCGGCGGACCGGACGGCGAACTTGGCGAGCCAGGAGAGGGACTCGGCGTCCGCCCAGTGCAGGTCGTCGACGATCATCACCATCGGCGCGCGGCGCGGCGCGAGCTGGGTGAGGACGTAGTCGAGGCCGTCGCGCACGCCCTGGGGGTCGAGCCGGCGGGCGCCGGCCTTGGGCTGCTTGAGGCCCATGGCCGGTCCGACGACCTCCTCCCACGTGCCCATGACCTGGCTGAACTCGTCGGGCTCCAGTCGGGTCAGCACGGGCTGGAGGAGCTGGCGCAGCACGTGGTACGGCTCCTTGAACTGCCGTTCGCCACCGCGCGCGAACAGCACGCAGGCGCCCTGGCGCAGGCTGGCGATCCGTCGGACCTCGTGCAGCAGACTCGTCTTGCCGATGCCGGGGCGGCCGGAGAAGGCGAGAAGTTCGCCGATCTCGGTGCCGCCGGCGGCGAACTCGCGGCAGAGGCGGTCGACGGCCGCCTCGACGGACCGCAGTTCGGCGTCGCGGTCGCGCAGCCGGACCCGGGGCGCGGGTCCGTCGTCGCCCCGGCCGGAACCGGTTCCCGTCCGAAGTTCGTTGCCCTGATCGGTCACCGTCGCGCCTCCGCCTCACCCGCTCGCGGCACGGCTCCGCCACCGCGCGGGGGGAGCCGGTCCGTCACTGTTCGTGGAGCCGAGAGTAGCGTCGCGTACGGCTCACCGTGTGGCATTCGTGCAGGCTGGGGCAGACGGTGAGGGTTCGGACAGCTTGCCAAGGGCAATTGCCCTATATCCCTAACGTCCGATCATTGCATCAGATACCCTACGGCCCGCGAGGCGTGGATGATCTTGCCTGACCCAGCCTCACCCTTCGCGCCCCGCCGCGTCAACTCCCTCACGAGAAGTGCTCGAACCACAAGCGCCCCCACCCTCCGCTGCACCGGGAGTCCGATGTCTGACGACACCTCACTTCAGATCCCGTTCCCACACCGCCGCAGTCCGCACGGCCGGTACGCCACCGCGTTGCACCGGGACTGGCTGATCCGCCACCCGCTGCTGCCCGACGCCGACCACCCCGGTTACGCCCACTGGGAGGTGGTCGACCTCGCCGCACTCGGCTACCCGGACGCCGGGCCGGACGAACTCGCCCTGGCGGCCGACCTGATGGGCTTCTACTTCCTCTTCGACGACCAGTTCGACGGCCCGCTCGGCCGCCGCCCCACCGAGGTCGCCCCGATCTGCGAACGCCTGATCGCCGTCCTGCACGGTGCCCGCCCCGACCAGCGCTCCGCGGTCGAGACCGCCTTCGCCGACCTGTGGAGCCGCAGCGTGCACGGCATGCCCGCCCGCTGGCAGGCCCGCGCCGCCTACAACTGGGAGTACTACTTCGCCAGTCACCCGGCCGAGGCGGCCGGCCGGATCTCCGCCCGGCCGCCGGACCGGAGCGGCTACCTGGAGCTCAGACGGGGCACCGCGGCGATGGAGACCATCTTCGACATGGTCGAACGGCTCGGCCAGTTCGAGGTCCCCGCCTCCGTGCTGCACCATCCGGTGCTGCGTCAGATCCGGCAGCTGGCCGCCGACATACCGTCACTCAGCAACGACGTGCGCTCCTTCCCGCTCGAAGCCCCGCGCGGCGACGTCAACAACCTGGTGATGATCGTCCAACGCGAGCGCCGCTGCTCGGCCGAGGAGGCCTGCTCCGCGGTGATGGCGGAGGCCCAGCTGATGGTCGAGCGCTGCGCCGAACTGCACGAACAACTACCCGACGTCTACCTGGAGTTGGGCCTGTCCCGGATCGAACGCACGATCGCCGGGCGCTACGCCGACGGGCTGCTCACCTGGCTGGCCGGCTACCTCAGCTGGGAGGCCCGCACCGGCCGGTACCACGTGGTCTGAACGGCGCGGGGGTGCGACGCCGGAGCATCCGGCGAACCGCGGGCGGCCCGGGAAGGACCGGGAAGGACCGGAACGGGGACCCTCCGTACCGGACCGGCGTACGGACCGTAGCCGCACCGCGCGTCCGGCGGCTATCGTGCTCGTCGGCGGGCGCCCCCGGCGGGGGCGCCGCCCGAGTGCGTGTCCGCACCCTCCCGCCGGACCGCCCGCTGCCCGGGCGGCCCGGCGCGCCGTCCCCGGCCCGATCGGCGCCGGGGGCGCCCGACGTCGCGAGGAGACACAAGACATGACGGTCTACCAGCCCCCCGGCGCGCCCGGCAGCATCGTCGCCTACCGTTCCCGGTACGACCACTGGATCGGCGGCGGATGGACGCCCCCGGTGCGCGGCGAGTACTTCGGCGACCCGACCCCGGTCACCGGCGAAGTGTTCACCGAGGTCGCCCGCGGCACCGCCGAGGACATCGAGGCCGCCCTGGACGCGGCCCACGCCGCCGCCCCGGCCTGGGGCCGCACCTCCGCCGCCGAGCGGGCGCAGGTCCTGCTGCGGATCGCCGACCGGATGGAGGCGAACCTGGAGCAGCTGGCCGTCGCGGAGAGCTGGGAGAACGGCAAGCCGGTGCGCGAGACGCTGGCCGCCGACCTCCCGCTCGCCGTCGACCACCTGCGCTACTTCGCCGGCGCGCTGCGGGCCCAGGAGGGCAGCCTCTCCCAGCTGGACGAGGACACCGTGGCGTACCACTTCCACGAGCCGCTGGGCGTGGTCGGCCAGATCATCCCGTGGAACTTCCCGATCCTGATGGCGGTCTGGAAGCTCGCCCCGGCGCTCGCGGCCGGCAACGCGGTGGTGCTCAAGCCGGCCGAGCAGACCCCGGCCTCGGTGCTGCTGCTGGCCGAGCTGACCGCCGACCTGGTGCCGCCGGGCGTGCTCAACATCGTCACGGGCTTCGGCGAGGAGGCCGGCGCCCCGCTGGCCGCCAGCAAGCGGGTCCGCAAACTCGCCTTCACCGGCGAGACCGGCACCGGCCGGCTGATCTCCCGCGCCGCCGCCGACAACCTGATCCCGGTCACCCTGGAGCTGGGCGGCAAGAGCCCCAACCTGTTCTTCGCGGACGTCGCCGCCGCCGACGACGCCTTCTACGACAAGGCCGTCGAGGGCTTCGCGATGTTCGCCCTCAACCAGGGCGAGGTCTGCACCTGCCCCAGCCGCGCGCTGATCGAGTCCTCGGTCTACGAGCGGCTGCTCGGCGACGGCCTGGCCAGGGTGCGCACGATGCGCCAGGGCAACCCGCTGGACACCGAGACCCAGGTCGGCGCGCAGGCCAGCGCCGAACAGCTGAAGAAGATCCTCTCCTACTTCGAGATCGGCCAGGCCGAGGGCGCCAAGGTCCTGGTCGGCGGCGAGCGCGCCGACCTCGGCGGCGCGCTGGCCGGCGGGTACTACGTGACGCCGACGGTCTTCGAGGGCGTCAACAGCATGCGGGTCTTCCAGGAGGAGATCTTCGGACCGGTCGTCTCGGTCACCCGCTTCGACGGCTTCGACGAGGCGATCGCGCTCGCCAACGACACCCAGTACGGGCTCGGCGCCGGCGTGTGGACCCGCAACGTCAACACCGCCCACCGAGCCGGGCGCGCCATCCAGGCGGGCCGGGTCTGGACGAACTGCTACCACCTGTACCCGGCCGCCGCGGCGTTCGGCGGCTACAAGAACTCCGGCATCGGGCGGGAGAACCACAAGGCACTGTTGGAGCACTACCAGCAGACCAAGAACCTGCTGGTCAGCTACTCCCCCGACGCGCTCGGCTTCTTCTAGGCGGTTCTCCCGGGCGGTTCTCCCGGGCCGGCCCCGACCGGCCCGCGACAGACGTGGAGCGGGAGACCTCGTCCGGTCTCCCGCTCCACCGCCACTCCCCGTGGCGGGCTTTCGGGGCGAATCACCTGTTCCGGGAACATTCGCCTGGTTCGGGATCAAAGCACATGAATCCGCAGATTTTCCCGACGCGCCGCCGACATGCCCGGACGGGCCCCGCGAACGCCGTAGACAGGACTCCCCGTTCCCGATCCCTCCAGGGAGTCCGGCATGACCATCGCCCCCGCCAAGCTCAGCGACCCCACCGTGCGCGCCTTCGTCACCGCGATCAACGCGGGCGACCGCGAGGCCTTCTTCCGCGTCCTCACCCCGGACGCGACCATGTCCGACGACGGCTCCGACCGCGACCTGAACGACTGGGTCGACCGGGAGATCTTCGAGTCGAACGGCCGGATGGACGTCCAGACCGAGTCCTCCGGCGGTCACGGGCTGGTCGCCAACTTCACCAACGAGACCTGGGGCGAGATGCGCACCGCCTGGCGGTTCACCGTCGCCGACGGGAAGATCAGCCGCTTCGAGACCGGCCAGGCCTAGCGAGCGCACGGCCCGGCCTCAGGACAACCCCAGGCACCCCCGCACCGCGCGGATCAGGTTGCGCGAACGGACGTCCCCGGTGACGCCCGGCTGCATGCCGTTGGTGACGTACCCGAAGCCGAGCCCGAGCTCCGGGTCGGCGAAGCCCAGCGAGCCGCCCCGGCCCGGGTGGCCGAAGCTCGCCGGAGAGGCCATCGGCGCGGTCGGGCCGTGCCGCCAGAAGCCCAGCCCGAAGGTGGAGTTGACGATCAGCACCCGGTCCGGGCCGTTCACCACCGGTCCGACCGCGCGGGCCAGCACCTCCGGGCCGAGCAGCGGCGGCAGCAGCGTGCCGGAGCCGTCCGACCGGTCGGCCACGCCGATCAGCGCCGCGTAGAACCGCGCCACCGAGCGGGCGGTGCCGATGCCGTTCGCACCGGGGATCTCGGCGGCCTGCACCGCCGGGTCGTTCATGTTCACCCCGGGCAGCACCGAGGCGAAGGCGCGGGCGGTCAGCGAGGCCGGGTCCTGGTAGGCGTCCCGGACGGACTGCTTGGGCCGCAGCCGCAGCCCGCTCGGGCCGGTCCGGGCCGCCTCCGGGGCGGGCAGGTCGACCAGCTTGCCGACCCGGGGCGCGGCGCCGGCCGGCAGCCCGATCCACAGGTCCAGCCCGAGCGGCCGGGCGATCTCCTCGGCGAAGTACTGTCCGACCGTGCGGCCGCTCACCCGGCGCACCACCTCGCCGACCAGCCAGCCGAAGGTGTACGGGTGGTAGCCGTGCGCCGTCCCCGGCTCCCAGGCGGGCGCCTGCGCGGCCACCGCGGCCACCGCCCGCTCCCAGGTCAGCACGTCCTCCAGGCGCAGCGGCACGTCCAGCACCGGCACCCCGGCCTGGTGCGTCAGCAGCCAGCGCACCGGCACCGCGCCCTTGCCGGCCGCCGCGAACTCCGGCCAGTACAAGGCCACCGGCGCGTCCAGGTCGAGCAGGCCGCGCTCGGCCAGCAGCAGCGCGGTGGCGGCGGTCAGGCCCTTGGTGACCGAGCGCAGCACCTGGGCGGTGTCCGCCGTCCACGGCACCGCGGGCGCGGGCCGCCCGCCGACCTCGGGCCGGGCGTCCCCGCCCCACAGGTCGACCACCTTGCGCCCGCGCAGGTACAGCGCGAACGCCGCGCCCAGTTCGCCGTACTCGGCGAAGTTCCGCGCGAAGGCCTCCCGTACGGGCTCGAAGCCTTCGGCCGTCTCGCCCCAGATCTCCACCACCGCGTGCCGTCCTCAGGTCGTTCGTCGCCGCCCAATTGATCGATTCCTCGTTCGAAGCGGGCCCCGAAACCCTAACCTGTCGCTCATGACCAACCCCGCCGAAGAGCTGCTGGACATCGTCGACGAGAACGACCGGGTGATCGGAACCGCGCTGCGCGGGGAGGTGTACCGGCAGGGGCTGACCCACCGCTGCGTGTTCATCATGGTCCGCGATCCGGCCGGCCGGATCTTCGTCCACCGCCGCACCGACACCAAGCTGTTCGCCCCCGGCGCGTACGACATGTGGGTCGGCGGCGTGGTCGGCTCCGGCGAGAGCTACGCCGAGGCCGCCGTCCGCGAGGCCGAGGAGGAACTCGGCGTGCACGGCATCGCCCCGCGCCCGATCTTCAAGTTCCTCTTCCGGGAGCCCGACGGCGGCAAGCTCTCCTGGTGGTGCGACATGTACGAGGCGGAGTGGGACGGTCCGGTCTCGCCGCAGGAGTCCGAGGTCGCCTGGCACGCCTGGCTCACCCCCGCCGAACTGTCCGAGCGCCTCGCCCGCGACACGTTCGTCCCCGACGGCCTCGAGGCCTACCGCCGCTACCTGGAGCTCCGGGCCGGCTAGGCCGGGCCGGCGGATCTCGTCTCAGCGGGCCGGTCTTCGGCGGGCAGGTCCGGGCCGAGCCAGGTCAGGCCGCATGGGCCCGGGGACGGCCGCCGGATAGGCTGACGCGCATGGCCTCCCGTACGCCGTCGCCGACGGCCGACCGCGCAGCACGGACCGCCGCCGCTCCCGACCGGGGGGCCGCGGGCGAGCGGCCGCGCCGACGGCTGAGCGTGGACGAGCGGCGGGAGCAGCTGATCGCCGTGGCGCTGGAACTGTTCAGCCGACGCCCGCCGGAGGAGGTGTCGATCGACGACATCGCCGCCGCCGCGGGCGCCTCCCGGCCGCTGGTGTACCACTACTTCCCGGGCAAGCAGGCGCTGTACGAGGCCTCGCTGCGGCGCGCCGGGCGGGAACTCTCGGCGCGGTTCGAGGAGCCCATGGAGGGGCCGCTGTCGGAGCGGCTGTACCGGGTGATGGGCCGCTACCTCGACTTCGTGCAGAGCCACGGGCCGGGCTTCGCCGCGCTGCTGCGGGGCGGCTCGGTGGCGGCCAGCGCGGGTACCTCGGCGGTGATCGACGAGGTGCGCCGGGCCGCGCACGACCAGATCCTCGCCCACCTGGCGATCCCCGCGCCGAGCCCCGGGCTGCGACTGACCGTCCGGGCCTGGATCGCCAACGCCGAGATCACCTCGCTGGAGTGGCTGGCCGAGCGCTCCGTTCCGCTGGAGGAGCTGCAGCTGCACCTGGTGCAGGAGTTCGTCGCCGCGCTCACCCTGACCGCCGCCCGGGAGCCCGCGCTCGCCGCCGAGCTGGCCGCCTTCTTCGCCGACGAGCGGCCCGACGGGCCGACCGGGCGACTGGTCCAGGACCTCGCCGGGCTGTTCGCCGTCCCCGGCATCCTGGACGCGGTCACCGCGCTGGCCGCCGGGGCACCGGCCGGCGGGGCGGTGGACGAACCGTCCGCGCAGGCCACGGAGGGTTCGACCGAGGCCCCCGCGGAGTGATCATCGGGTGATCCTGCGGTTCGGCGACGACGGTGGGCTCTGATAGGAATGGGCGGGGACTTGACGGCACGCCGCCCGGGCGGGCCCGGTCCCACCCGAACCACCGACGGCAGACGGAGCAGAGCGGGGGGCTCACCAGTTGACCCAGGACGTCCAGTTCAGTGCGCAGGCCAACCCCTTCGCGGCGGCCGAGCAGGTCTGCGCGACCCTCGGCACACTCACCGACGCCCTCTTCGACGAGCACACCTCGCGCCACCCGGCGGCCGCGCTGAGCGCCCTGAAACCGGCTGAACACCCGGCCGCCGAGGCACTGTTCGGCCTGCCGCTGGCGCCCAACGGGCCGGTTCACGCGGCCCTCGACCGGCTCGGCACGGTGATCACCGCCGGCACGGCCCGGCCGGGCAACGGCGCACCGGTCGCCGACCGGGTGACGGCCGCGCTGCACCACCGCTACGGCGGCGGAGCGGTGCGCGGCGCCATCGCGGACCGGGGCACCACCTCGGCCGCGCTGTTCCAGCTGCCGGTCGCCGGCGAGTTCGCCGACGCCAAGCTGCGCCCGCCGTTCGCCCCGGCGCTGGCCGCGCTGGCGGCCGGTCAGCAGACCCGGCAGCCGGTCGAACTGGCCACCGGCGCGGGCACCGAGGTCCGGCTGGTCGTCCCGCCGGGTTTCCACCCGCTGACCTCCCCGGGCGGGCCCGCCGGGGCCTCCGCCCGCACGGTGCCCCCGCTGCCGGCCGGCGGCGAGGGGACCGCGGACGCCGACGCGGCCGACGGGCCCGACCGGGCCACGGTGGCGGCGGCCGCCGAGCTGACCGGGCACCTGGCCGAGGTCGCCGAGGAACTGTTCAGCGCCACCGGCCCGGAGCCGCGCCGCGACTTCGCGGTGATCGCGGCGACCCTGACCGACCTGATCCAGGACGCGGGCGTCCGCTACGCGGGCGTGTGCGCGCTGGACGTCGACGGGCGCGCCTCCGAGGCCACCCTGGTCATCTCGCTCGCCCGCCACCCGCTGCCGATCACCGCGTTCGCCACCGAGCTGGCCACCGTACGACGGCACGCCGAGGTCTGGACGGTCCTGCTGCCGGCCGGTCCGGCCGCCGTCCTGGTCGAGGGGCGGACCGTCCCGGTGCCCGGGCCACTGGCCGCCGACGGACAGCGTCGCTGGGTGGTCACATCGGCCGTCCAGGCCTTCGTACCGCTGCCGGACGGCGGAACGGTGCTGTGCGTCCAGCTGACCACGGCCCGGCCGGAGGACTGGGAGTTGTACACGGAGGCGTTCGCGGAGCTGCTGAAGAGCATCCAGTTCGGCTGGGACGGCGTGCCGCTCACCGCGGCGGTCGCGGCCGCGCCGGCGACCGCACCGGTGGCCGTGCCACCGCCCGCGCCGATGACCGCGCCCGCACCGATGACCGCGTCTGCCGCTCCGGCCGCCTCCCCGGTGGCCGAGGAGCCGGAGGAGAAGCCGGTGCACCTGCGCGGCACACCGGTGCGCATTCCGCCCACGGACTTCAACCCCTTCGCTCCGGTCGCGCAGGAGGAGGCGGCGGCGGACACCGCAGCCGCCGGCGCGGCGGAACCGGCCGAACGCAAGGGCACGCCGGTCAGGATCCCGCCGCCGGACTTCGACCCCTTCGGCATCGCCGGCACGGCCCCGAGCACGGACGAACCCGCTGCGCCGGCCGCTGCCGGCGGTGGTACGGCGGCGCCCGACCCGTTCGGGACGACGATCGCGGCCGAGCAGAAGCCCGACCCCTTCGGCACCACCGTCGCCGCCCAGGGCCCCGCCGTCCCGCCGCCGCCCTCGACCCCGCCGCTCATCCCGGCCCAGACCGCCCCGGTGGCCGCGCCCGCGGAGAGCGCGGAGGAGCCGGTCAAGCGCAAGGGCACGCCGGTGATGATCCCGCCGCCGGACTTCGACCCCTTCGGCATCGCCGGCACGGCCCCGACCGCGAACGAACCGGAAGCGGAGGCCGAGGCCGACGCGGAGCCGGAGCACCGGCCGTTCGGCTGACGGACGACCGCCGAGGATTGAGAACGGGCTGACTGCCAACAACAGATGACAACTGACAGATTTCAGATTTCGTTCGCTGAAATCTGTCAGTTGTCATCTGTCAGCTGTCATCTGTTACGCGTCGCCCGTCCCTCGCGCCTCGATCAGCGCCCCCAGACCGTCCAGCATCCGTGCCAGCCCGAACTCGAACAACGCGTCCAGGCTCAGGTCGATCTCCGGCCCCCGGTTCAGCGCGTCGAACATCGGGAACCGCTCCGGGTCCGCCATCAGCAGGTCGTGGTCCTCGGCGATCAGCCCGTCCATCCACTCGTCCGCGGACACCCCGCTGTCCTGCTCGGCCTGCGCCTCCCGCTCGAAGTGCACGGCCAGCCCGCAGGTGAAGGCCGCCAGGCTGACCGCTGCCTGGGCCATCTCCTCCCCGCTCAGCCCCAGGCCCGCCAGGGCGGCCATCGCCCGCTCGGTGTGCAGCGCCGCGTCGGGCGCCAGCACCGGCCGGGTGAAGGACATCGTGGACGCCAGCCACGGGTGACTCCGGTAGATCCGCCACTGCAGCCGCGAGACCTCCTCCAGCCCCGCCCGCCAGTGGGGTGCCGGCGCCCCGGGGAACGGCTGCTCACCGAAGACCTGGTCCACCATCAGCCGCAACAGTTCGTCCTTGCCCGGCACATGGCGGTAGAGCGACATGGTCGCGACACCCAGCTCGGTCGCGACCCGGCGCATCGACAGCGCCGCCAGCCCCTCGGTGTCGGCCACCCGCACCGCGACCGCGACGATCCGCTCCCGGCCGAGCTCCCGCTCCCCGCCCTTTCCCCGCCGCACCGCCGCCGCCCCCGACGCTCGCTCCGCATCACGCCCCGCGTCACGACCCGCAGCCGTGGCCCCAGTAGCCGCAGTAGCCCCACCCGCAGCCGGACGAGGAGAAGCTCCCGGCCGGGCCGCCACCACCGTCCCCACCCCCGGGACGGCCCGCACCAGCCCTTCCTCCCGCAACCGGTTCAGCACCTTGGTCGCGGTGGCCATCGCCACGCCCCACTCCTGCATGATCCGCCGCGTGGACGGCACGCGGGCGCCCGGCTTCAACTCCCCTGCCGCGATCCGGCGTCGGAGCTCCGCCGCGATCCGCTCCGAAGGCGTCCCGCTCTCCACCACAATGACCACCGCCCGCTCGACCGGCCGCACTAGTGCACCACCAGCGCCCACGCTAGCAGCAGCCGACCGCTGACCTCGGCGGAACCCAATCGACGCAGGCCCCCGGCCAGTTGACAACCACCGTCACCAACAGCGGCCTGCGGCGCCCCCGTTCAGCCGGAGCGCCGCGCCAGGTGCACCACGTCCGGCACGCCCCGGCTCACCGGGACCTCCCGGCTGACCACGTCCGTGAAGCCCGCCGCCCGCAGCGCCTCCTCGAAATCCGACGACGGCTGCGCACTCCACACCGCCAGCACCCCGCCGGGCTGCAGCCGGTGCCACAACACCGCGAGCCCGTCCGCCCCGTAGAGCCCGGAGTTGGAGTCGGTGACGGTCCAGTCCGGCCCGTTGTCGATGTCCAGGCACAACGCGTGGAAGCGCTCGCCGTCGGACGCCGCCAGGTACTCCAGCAGGTCGGTGTGGATCACCGCGACCCGCTCGTCGTCCAGCGCACCGCCGGAGAAGCCGCCCAGCGGACCGTTGCGGTGCCAGTCGATGATCGCGCTCTCCCGCTCGACGATGGCGATCCGCCCCCAGCGCGGTTCCGCCACCGCGTACGCGAGCGAGAAGCCGACCCCGAGCCCGCCGATCAGCACCGACGGCGCGGCCACGTCGGCGCCGGTCCGGTCCAGCTCGTCCAGCGCCGCCTGGATCAGCAGCCGCTCGGACCGCCCGTCTGCGGTGTCCATCAGGAAGCACCCGTTGGCGATGATCTCGTAGTGCCGTCCGCGCTGCCGCAACACCACCTCGCCGAACGGGCCCTCCCGCCGGTCGAGCGTGACGACGGCCTCGTGGCCGTCCCGTTCGGGCAGTGCGGCGGTCATGCGTCCTCCTCGACGGACTCGGCAGCGGGATCGTCCGGGTACGGGCGATCACCCGCCCGACAATAACCGAGTCGACCCGAGCCATGCCCATGAAATACAGGCCGGGCACATGAACGGGCCGGGCCCCGAAGGGACCCGGCCCGGCGCGAACCGACCCCGTCAGGTCGTGACCAGCACCCCCGCGTACGACACACCGGCGACGACCACCCACGAGCCGAGCCCGAGCAGCGCGATCCGCCCGCCGGTCCGCATCATGGTCGGCAGGTGCACCGCACTCCCCAGCCCGAACAGCGCGGCGGCGAGCAGCAGTTCCTGCGCGTCCCCGGCCAGCGTGAGCGCCCGCTCGGGCAGCACCCCGGTGGTGCGCAGCACGATCATCGCCAGGAAACCGGCCACGAACAGCGGCACGATCGGCGGCCGGCTGCCGCTCTTGACCGCACCTTCCGTACCGTCCGCCTTGGCCCTGCGCGCGTCGCGCGCGTTGCGCCGCGCCACCACGGCGACGCCCGCGACCAGCGGCGCCAGCAGCACCACCCGCATCAGCTTGACCAGCACGGCCTCGCGCAGGGCGCCCGGCCCGCCGGTCTGTGCGGTGGCGACCACCTGCCCGACGTCGTGCACGCTCGCCCCGACCCAGCGCCCGAACTCGAGCTCACCGAGCCCCAGCGGGTGCTGCAGCAACGGCAGTACGGCGATCGCCAGCGTCCCGCACAGGGTGACCAGCGCGACCGAGGAGGCGACGTCCTCCTCCTCACTGCCGGCCGCCTGGCTGACCGCACCGATCGCCGAGGCCCCGCAGATCGAGTACCCGGTGGCGACGAGCAGCGGCTGGTCCCCCGGCAGTCCGAGCCGCCGGCCCAGCCAGAGCGTGCCGGCGAAGGTGGCGGCGACCACCGTGAGCACCATGGCGACGGTGGCCCAGCCGAGGCCGAGCACGTCGTCGAGGCTGAGCTTGAGCCCGAGCAGGACGATCCCGAGCCGCATCAGCCGCTTCCCGGCCATCGACAGCCCCGGCCGGGCGACTCCGCGGACCACCGGGCGCAACCCGGGCAGATGGGCCGCCGCCATGCCGAGGACCACGGCGGCGGTGAGCTTGGGCACGGCCGGGACGGCCGCGTGGACGGCGATCGCGGCGGCCACCCCGACCGCCGCGAGCAGCAGGCCGGGGGCGTCCCCGCCGAGCGGGGGGAGTGAGCGGGTGCGGGTGGCCCGCTCCCGGAGGGTCAGTGCCACGCCGCGGCTCACCGCTCCTGGTCGGCCGGGAGCCGGTAGACCCGCCGGATGCTGGTGCCGAGCCGCGAGACGTCCGCGCCGTACACGTGGATGGAGACGGCGGTGCTGCTGCAGGCGTTGCGCACCAGGTGGATGTCGCCGGGCGGGGCGAAGGCGGCCACGGTCCCGGCCGGGCCGGCCACGTGCTCGGTCTCGACCAGTCGGGAGCTGCGCCCGTCGGAGACCAGCCGGTAGCGGGTCTCGCTCTCCTGGCCCTGGTGGACCCCGGCCACGCACCAGGAGACGTGGTCGTGGATCGGGGTGTGCTGTCCGGGCAGCCAGACCAGCGCGACGACGGAGAAGCTGCCGTCCGCCTCCGCGTGCAGGACGTGCTGACGGTAGCGCTGGGGGTCGCCCTCCCGCTGGGCGGGGGTGAGCAGCGCGTCGGGCCCGTCGGGGGCGGTGAGCAGGTGCGGGGCGAGGCGTTCGCCGACCAGGTACGCGGTGAGTTCGGGTGGCAGTCCGCGGTCCACGACGGCGCGGATCTCGCTGACCAGCGCGGTCATCCGCTCGGTGAGCCGGTCGCTGCCGACCGTGGCTGGGGGTGTCATGGCAGCAGGTTCGGACCAATAGACCCATCACGTCCAACGAGGGTTCCTAAGCATTTCCCCCATTAGCTCTTATAGGTCGAGCGGCCTCAGCAGCCGACCCGGCTCGCCGCCGCCTGCCGCAGGTGGTCCAGCACCAGTGCGGTGGCCGGGATCCGCCGGTGCTCGCGCAGCACGTACGCGGTCACCTGCCGCCGCAGGTGCGGCTCGACGGCCCGCCCGGTGACCTTGCGGTGGCACATGAAGGAGAGCACCAGCGCGGGCATCAGCGCGATCCCGACCCCGGCGGCGACCAGGCTCTGCACCGCGAGGTTGTCGTCGGTGGAGAACACGATGTCCGGCGCGAAGCCCTCCTCCGCGCAGACGTGCAGCAGGTTGGCCCGGCAGCGCGGGCAGCCGGCGATCCAGCGCTCGCCGTCGAGGTCGGCCAGCCGGACGGCGTGCCGACGGCCGAGCGGGTGCCCGACCGGCAGCAGCACGGTGAGCAGGTCCTCCATCAGGGGAATCTCGTCGAGCCCGTCCGGTACCTCGGTCGCCTGACCCGGGTAGCGGAAGGCCAGGGCGATGTCGCACTCGCCGCGCAGCAGCCGCTGCACGGAGTCCGGCGGCTCGGCTTCGAGCAGCTCGACCCGGACGCCGGGGTGCTCGGCGAGCAGCCGGGCCATCGCCTCCGGTATCAGGGTGGCGTTGGCGCTGGGGAAGGCGCAGACCCGCACCCGCCCGGCGCGCAGCCGGGCGAGCGCGGCGAGCTGCTGCTGGGCGGCGGAGAGGCTGCCGAGGATCAGTTCGGCGTGCCGGGAGAGCGCCTCGCCGGCCTCGGTGAGCCGCAGGCCGCGCCCGGCGCGGCTGAACAGCGGGACGCCGACGGTGCGTTCGAGGGCCTTCATCTGCTGGGTGATGGCGGGCTGGGTGTAGCCGAGTTCCCGGGCCGCGGCCGAGTAGGAGCCGGCCCGGACGACCTCGTGGAAGGTCCTGATGTGCCGCGAGTCGAACACCGGTTCCATGGCCCTCCGCCCGGTCGCCTTCCGCCTGCCTCCCGCAATCATAAGAGGAATTTGGAGGTACCGGCCCCGACCCCATTCGCACCTATGGTTCAGTTCCGAACCAAGCTTCCCATGCCACGGGCTCGTGACCCGGCGAAAACGGCGCTCACTGCTGCGCCGAGGGCGGCAGCCCCATCGCCACCCCGGCCTCGGCCACCGGCGCCCCGCCGCGCACGCTCGGACTGCGCCGGCTTCGCCGCTCGACCCAGCGGGCCAGCCAGGACAGCAACAGACACATGCCGATGTAGATCGGCGCGATCACGATCACCACCGGGATGAACGGCAGGTCGTAGTCCAGGTTGGTGGCGATCAGCTTGCCCGCGTGCAGGAACTCCTCGAAGGTGATCAGGAACCCGAGCGAGGTGTCCTTGAGCGCGACCACCAGCTGGCTGATGATGGCCGGCAGCATCGCCCGGTTGGCCTGCGGCACCAGCACGTACGTCATCACCTGGGTCTTGCGCATGCCCAGCGCGTACGCCGCCTCCCGCTGCCCCTTGGGCACCGCGAGCACACCGGCGCGGAAAACCTCGGCCAGCACCGAGCCGTTGTACAGCACCAGCCCGGCCACCAGCGCCCAGAGCGGCTGCACCTTGAGGGCGACGAAGACGAAGAAGATCATCACCAGCAGCGGCATGGCCCGGAAGAACTCCACCACCAGCGTGGCGAACCAGCGCACCACCCGGTGGTCGGACAGCCGCCCGGCCGCGAACAGCGCGCCGAACGGCAGCGCGAACAGCACCGTCCAGCCGAAGGCCCGGAGGGTGTTGCCCAGCCCGCGCAGCAGCAGGTCCTGGACGCCCTGGTACTCGAAGGGCTCCCACTTGGCATAGGTGAACTGGTGGGTGTGGAACAGCATGTAGACGACCCAGCCGATCAGCGCCGCGATCAGCAGCAGCGCGATCCCGCCGTACAGCCGGTGCCGGGCCAGCGCCTTGGGGCCGGGGATGTCGTACAGCGCCGAGGATTCAACGGTCATCGGGACACCGCCACTCGTCGTTCCAGCAGGTTGAAGACGGCGCTGATGGACAGCGTGATGATCAGGTAGCCGACGGCGATCCAGACGAAGGTCCAGATGATGCTGTAGCCGAGCTCGTTGATGGTCCGGTAGGTGCCCAGCAGTTCGGTGACGCTGAACGAGCCGGCGATCGCCGTGTTCTTCGCCAGCGCGATCATCACGCTGCCGAGCGGCGCCACCACCGAGCGGTAGGCCTGCGGCAGCACCACCAGGCCCATCGTCTGCCCGAAGCTCATGCCCAGGCTGCGGGCCGCCTCGCCCTGCCCGGACGGCACCGTGTTGATGCCCGAACGCATCGACTCGCAGACGAAGGCCGAGGTGTAGCAGCCGAGGGCGAGCACGGCGAAGGTGTAGAAGGGCAGGGTGATGTTGAACCGGGGCAGGCCCAGCACCACGATGAAGAACAGCAGGGTCAGCGGCGTGTTGCGCAGCACCGTCACCCACACCGTCCCGAACGCCCGCAGCGGCCGGACCGGCGAGACCCGGAAGCCCGCGATCACCATGCCCAGCACCAGCGAGAGCACGGCGCTCACCGCGAACAGCGAGAGCGTGCCGAGGAAGCCCTCCCAGTAGGTCGACCAGTTGTCGGTCAGCGTTTTCACGGCGCGGCCCTCTCAGTACCGGTCGATCGTCGGCGGGGTGGGTGCGGGTGCCCCGGACAGGCCGAGGGTCGCGTCGAAGGCCTTCGCCCAGTCACCGTTCTGCTCGTGGTGCGCCAGCGCGTCGTCCAGCGCCCCGCGCAGCACGGTGTCGTTCTTCGGCGTGCCGATCCCGTACGGCTCGGTCGAGAACAGCGGGCCCACCACCTTGAGCTCGTCCGGCACCTTGGCCGCGTAGCCCAGCAGGATCGCGTTGTCCGTGGTCACGGCGTCGACCTGGTTGGTGATCAGGTTGTCCACACAGGCCGAGTAGGTGTCGTAGCCGATCAGGCGCGCCTTCGGGTACTGCGACTGGATGCGTTGATACGGGGTCGAGCCTGCCGCCGAGCAGACCTTCTTGCCGCTCAGGTCCTGCGGCCCGTGGATGCTGTCGTCGTTCTTGCGCACCAGCAGCGACTGCCCGGCGACGAAGTACGGCCCGGCGAAGCCGACCAGCTTCTTGCGGTTGTCGTTGATGGTGTACGTGCCGACGTAGTAGTCCACCTGGCCGTTCTGCAGCGCGGTCTCGCGGTTGGCCGAGGCGATGGTCTTGAACTGGATCTTCTCCGGCGGGAAGCCGAGCGAGGCGCCGACCATCTTGGCGATCTCGATGTCGAAGCCGGAGTACACCCCGGTGGCGGGGTTCTTCTGGCCCAGGTACGGCTGGTCCTCCTTGGCGCCGACCACCAGGTGGCCCCGGTTGCGGGCGGCGTCCAGGGTCGGCGAGCCGGTGATCGAGCCGTCCTGCACCTGGTAGGTGGGCAGCGCGCTCGGCTGGGGTCCCTTGGGCGGCGGGGTGCCGGGCTTTCCGCAGCCGGCGGCCAGCACGGCGAGCAGCAGGACGGCGGCGGTCAGCCGACCGCGCGCCCGCGCGGCGGGCGTGGTCATACGGTTCACGGCGCCGCCCTCAGTGCTTCAGGATCTTGGAGAGGAAGTCCCGGGCACGCTCGCTCTCGGGGGCGCTGAAGAAGTCCTCCGGGGCGCGGTCCTCGACGATCCGGCCGTCGGCCATGAACACCACCCGGTTGGCGGACGCCCGGGCGAAGCCCATCTCGTGGGTGACCACGACCATCGTCATGCCCTCGCTCGCGAGCTGGCGCATGACGTCCAGCACCTCGTTGATCATCTCGGGGTCGAGCGCCGAGGTCGGCTCGTCGAACAGCAGCGCCTTGGGGTCCATCGCCAGCGCGCGGGCGATCGCGACCCGCTGCTGCTGGCCGCCGGAGAGCTGGGCCGGGTACTTGTCGGCGTGCGCCGAGAGGCCGACCCGCTCCAGCAGCGAGCGGGACTTGGCGTCCGCCTCCGTCTTGGCCCGGCCGCGGACCTTGATCTGGGCGAGCGAGACGTTCTGCAGCACGGTCTTGTGCGCGAACAGGTTGAAGGACTGGAACACCATGCCGACCTCGGCGCGCAGCTTGGCCAGTCCCTTGCCCTCCGCGGGCAGCGGCTGGCCGTCGATCAGGATGGTGCCGCGCTCGATCGGCTCCAGCCGGTTGATCGCCCGGCAGAGCGTGGACTTCCCGGAGCCGGACGGGCCGATCACCACGACGACCTCGCCGCGGCCGACCGTCAGCTCGATGTCCTGCAGCACGTGCAGGTCTCCGAAGTGCTTGTCGACCCCACGCATCTCGATCAGCGGGGTGAAGGCCGAGGAACCGGTCGGGGCCGGTTCGGGGGCGGTGGTCACCGGGCGCGCCGTCCCTTCATCAGCCAGCCCAGCACGCCACCGGCGACCAGCGTCGCCAGCAGCGCGATCCAGAGCGGCGCGGTCACGGTGAACACCCAGAACTGGATCTTGACCTTTTCGAGGTTGGCGAACAGGAACCACACCGCGAGGATCACGATGACGACGATCCCGATGTACCGCGTGGGGATCCCGCCGATCTCGCTGCGCTGGGGGCGGGACGAGCCGTCTGAAATCTTGGTCACCGGAGCAGTCTGCTGGCCGGGCTGACGATTTGCCCGGTTACGCGCCTATCCGGGCCATGGAGTAACCCGCACGGGGCAATCCGGCCCCGCACGGGTTTCGAACCCCCGTTACACTGCCGCCCCCGCCGAGCGGGTCGCTAGCGTTCGTCCCGCCAGGAGCGCCAGAGCGCCGCGTACGGGCCGCCGGCCGCGACCAGCTCCGGGTGGCTGCCGTACTCGCTGATCCGCCCGCCCTCGACCACCGCGATCACGTCCGCGTCGTGCGCGGTGTGCAGCCGGTGGGCGATGGCGATGACCGTCCGGCCCTCCAGCACCCGGGACAGCGAGCGCTCCAGGTGCCGGGCGGCCCGCGGGTCCAGCAGTGAGGTGGCCTCGTCCAGCACCAGGGTGTGCGGGTCGGCCAGCACCAGCCGGGCCAGGGCGAGTTGCTGGGCCTGCGGCGGGGTCAGCGAGGTGCCGCCGGAGCCGACCTCGGTGTCCAGCCCCTCCGGGAGGGCGTCAACCCAGGCCCCGGCGTCCACCGCTTCCAGCGCGGCCCGCAGTTCGGTGTCGTCCGCCTCGGGCGCGGCCAGCCGCAGGTTGTCCCGCAGGGTGCCGACGAACACGTGGTGCTCCTGGTTGACCAGGGCGACCTCCGACCGCACCCGCTCGGCCGGCATCCGGGACAGCGCCGCCCCGCCGAGGGTGACGCTGCCGCGGCCGGGCGCGTAGATCCCGGCCAGCAGCCGCCCGAGGGTGGACTTGCCCGCCCCGGACGGGCCGACCAGCGCGACCCGGCTGCCCGGGGCGACGTCCAGGCTGATCCCGTGCAGCACGTCCGCACCCTCGCGGTAGCCGAAGCGGACGTCCCGGGCCTCGACCCGGCGCCCCTCCGGACGGGCCGACTCGTCGCCCTCGTGCTCCGGCACCTCGTGCACGCCCACCAGTCGGGCCAACGAGGCCTGTCCGATCTGCAGCTCGTCGTACCAGCGCAGGATCAGGTCCACCGGGCCGATCAGCATCTGGGTGTACAGCACACCGGTGGTCAACTGGCCGACGGTGAGCCAGCCCTTGAGGGTGAACAGCCCGCCGACCAGCAGGGTGGCCAGCACCGCCGAGGAGTAGACCGCTTCGATGGTCGGGAACCAGACCGAGCGCAGCCACAGGGTGTAGCGCTCCCAGGCCAGCCACTCGCGCAGCTTGCGGTCCGTCAGCCGGACCCGCTGCTCGCCCAGGCGCAGCGACTCGATCGTCCGCCCGGCGTCCACCGTCTCGGCCAGCACGTTGCTCACCGCCGCGTACCCGGCCGACTCGTTGCGGTAGGACTGCGGGGCGCGCCGGAAGTACCAGCGGGAGCTGGCCAGCAGCAGCGGCAGGCCGACCAGCGAGGTCAGCGCGAGCAGCGGCGAGGTGACCAGCAGGGCGCCGAGCACCAGCAGCAACGACACGACCGCGACGGCGAGTTCGGGCACCGCCTCGCGCACCGACTTGTCCAGCCGGTCGATGTCGGTGGTCCCCCGGGAGACCAGGTCCCCGGTGCCGGCCCGCTCCAGCACGCCGGTCGGCAGCGCGACCGAGCGGACCAGGAAGTCCTCGCGCAGGTCGGCCAGCACCCGCTCGCCGAGCACGGCCCCGCGCATCCGCGACCAGCCGGTGAACGCGGACTGCACCGCGAGCGCCAGCAGGTACCAGCCGACCGCCACCGCGATGGTGGCCTCGGCCGTACCGGTGGCCAGCGACTCGACCAGGTTGCCGAGCACCCAGGGCCCGACCAGCCCGGCCAGGGTGGCCACCGAGTGCAGCGAGACCACGGCGGCGAACCCGCGCCGGTGCCGCCGCGCCAGCAGCCCCAGGTATCCGCGCACGGCGGCCGGGGAGCCGACCGGCAGGGTGGTGGCCGGCCCCTGTTCCTGATGGACGGGGGGCTTCATGAAGTACTCCTCGTTCGTCGGGCCGGACGGTTGACGACGGTGCTCATGCCGACACGGCCTCCTCGTCCCGGGTGACCACGGCCCGGTAGGCCGGTTCGGTGCGCATCAGTTCGCGGTGCCGGCCGGCCGCGACCACCCGGCCGTCGCGCACCAGCACCACCCGGTCCGCCTGGTCGAGCAGCAGCGGGCTGGTCGCGAACACCACGGTGGTGCGCCCGGCCCGGGTGTCCCGCAGCCCGGTGGCGATCCGGGACTCGGTGTGGGCGTCCACCGCGCTGGTCGGCTCGTCCAGCACCAGCACGGGCGGGTCCGCCAGCAGCGCGCGGGCCAGGGCGAGCCGCTGGCGCTGCCCGCCGGAGAGCGAGCGCCCGCGCTCGGTGATCCGGGCGAGCATCGGGTCGCCCGCGCACTCCGGCGAGCCGTCCACCAGCGCCTCCAGCACGTCCTCGGAGCGGGCCGCGGCGAGCGCCTCGGCCACCGGGACCCTTCCGGAGGAGGGGATGTCCAGCAGCTCGGCCAGCGTGCCGGAGAGCAGCACCGGCTCCTTGTCGTGGACCAGCACCGCCGCCCGGGCCTCGGTCAGCGGCACGGTGTCCAGCTCGGTGCCGCCGAGCCGGACGGAGGGCGGTGCCGGCTCGCCCTCGGCCAGCGGGACGTGGCCACCGAGCCGCTCGGCGAGCGCCCCGGCGAAGTCCGGGTCCCCGCAGACCACGGCGGTCAGCTCGCCGGCCCGGGCGGTCAGCCCGGTGGCCGGGTCGTGCAGGTCGGACCGGTCCGGGCGGGTCAGCACGCCCTCGGCCGCGCCGTCGGTCCGGCTGAGCGAGAGCACCCGCACGGCCCGGCCGGCGGAGACCCGGGCGACGCTCCAGGCGTGCGCCGCCTCGCCCAGGATCCGCAGCGGCGCGGCGAGGAAGGCGGTCGCGCCGTACACCGCGATCAGGGTGCCCACGCCGAGCTCGCCGGAGGCCGCCAGGCGGGCGCCGTACCACGTCACCCCGACCACGAACAGGCCGGGCAGCAGCACCTGTTGGGCCTGCATCAGGGACCACAGCCGGGCCGAGCGGACCGCCGCCGCGCGGACCTTCTGGGAGGCCGCCCGGTACCGTTCCAGGAACAGCTCCTCGCCGCCGATGCCGCGCAGCACCCGCAGCCCGGCCACCGTGTCGGCGGCCAACTCGGTGGCCTTGCCGCCGAGCTCGCGCTGCTTGTCGTAGCGCCGCTCGAACGGCCCGATCAGCGGCCAGACCGAGGCGGCCAGCACCGGGACGCCGAGCAGCACCCCGATCCCGAGCACCGGCTCGACCACCAGCACCACCGAACTGACGGCCAACCAGACGATCACCGCGGCCCGGACCCGGGCGACCAGTTCGACGTACCAGCCGATCCGCTCGACGTCCCCGCTGCCGACCGCGACCACCTCACCGGTGGCGATCCGGCGGGACAGCCCGGCCCCGAGCCGCGAGGCCTGCCCGGCCACCAACTGCCGTACCTGGCAGGCGGCTTGGATCCAGTTCCAGACCGCCTGCCGGTGCAGCAGCACGGCGCCGACGGCGGCGACGGCGGACAGCAGCAGCGCGAGCGCGCCGGCCCGCCAGATCCCGCCGGCGTCGCCGTCGACGGCGGCCTGGACGCCGCGCCCGAGCGCCACCGGGAACGCGGCCTGGGCGCCCATCTCGATGAGCGCCCAGCAGGTGGCGCGGACCTGCCCGCGCCGCTGGGCGCGCTGCAGCCAGCGGAGGAAGGCCAGGGGTGAGGAGAGGTCGGGACTGCCGGGGTCGGCCAGCGGCAGGGGGGTGAGCGGCATGACACTCCGATGCGAATGGTGCGGGAGGTACGGAGACGCGGAGATGTGGCGAAGCGGGAGGAGACACGGGCGCAGGCCGTACGGCGCGGCCGCCCCGCTGACGCACGAGGACGGACGAAGGACGCGCGGCGCAACGGCGCGGCGACGTCGGCACGCCCGGCGGAAGCGCCGGACTGGCGAGGGATGGGCACGAAGGGCCCGGATCTCAGGAGGTCATGTCCGCGAGCCTGCCAAGCCCGGTGTGATCCACGCAACAGGTTTTCCGCCGCCCCGGTCGCGGCGGCCCCGGCGGTGCGCCCCGGCGCACGCCACGCCGCCGTAAAGCTTCGCCAAAGATTCGCCCGAACGGCGGGAACAATCGTGCCGGGGCGCCAGTTGCCCCCACTGGAACCAACGGACGACCAGGAAGGCACCCCTTCCCGTGAGCAACATCCCCAGCGTCACCCTGAACGACGGCGCGCAGATCCCGCAGCTCGGTTTCGGCGTGTGGCAGGTGCCGGACGCCGAGGCCACCCCCGCGGTCCGCACCGCGATCGAGGCGGGCTACCGCTCCATCGACACCGCCGCGATCTACGAGAACGAGACCGGCACCGGTGCGGCCATCAACGAGGCGCTGGCGGGTGGCCTCGCCCGCGAGGACCTCTACGTCACCACCAAGCTGTGGAACTCGGGCACCCGTGACTGGTCCGGCGAGCAGGGCCGCGACGCGGTGCTGCGCGAGTTCGACGCCTCGCTGGACAAGCTCGGCCTCGACTACGTCGACCTGTACCTGATCCACTGGCCGCGCCCGATGCACGGCACCTTCCTGAACGTCTGGAAGGCCCTGGAGCAGCTGAAGGAGGGCGGCCGGGTCAAGTCGATCGGCGTCTCCAACTTCGGCCCCGAGCAGCTGACCCGCCTGCTGGACGAGGCCTCGGTCGTCCCGGTGCTGAACCAGGTCGAGCTGCACCCGTACTTCCCGCAGGAGGAGTTGCGCGCCTTCCACGCCCAGCACGGCATCGCCACCGAGGCGTGGAGCCCGCTGGGCCAGGGCGGGGAGCTGCTGGCCGAGCCGGCGCTGGCGAAGATCGCCGAGAAGCACGGCCGCACGGTCGCCCAGGTGGTGCTCCGCTGGCACCTGCAGAACGGCGTGATCGCCATCCCGAAGTCGGTCACCCCGTCCCGCATCCGGGAGAACCTCGACGTCACCGGCTTCGAGCTGGACGCCGAGGACGTCGCGGCGATCGCCGGTGTCGCCACCGGCAAGCGGATCGGCCCGGACCCGCAGGAGTTCGACTGGAACTGATGCCCGCCGCGGGGGCGCCGGCCGAATCGGCCCGGCGCCCCCGACAACGACGGTCCTGACAGCTCTGACTGTCGGTCATATCGAAGTACCGCTCATTCCGGTCAGGAACGAGCGGTACTTCGGTGTACCCGGATTCACCTATGTCAACGGTCGAGTGACGCCGACAACCGCGGACTTGAGGAGCTTTGGTGAATCGTTTTGGCTGTTGTTACCAAAGCTTGGGCTAGAGCCTGGCCGCCTTGGCGATGAGCGCGAGCGCAGCCTCGTGCTCCTCCTCCGGCAGCGGCGCGAGCAGCAGCCGCTGAACCTCGGCCACCCCGGCGGCCGAGCGGTGCAGCAGGTCCTGGCCCGCCGGTGAGAGCGAGAGCAGGTTGCGCCGCCCGTCCGAGGGGTCGCGCCGGCGCTGCACCAGACCGCGGCGCACCAGCCGGCTGACCATCTCGGCCATCGTGGCCTTGTCCAGCGAGGCCAGCTCGCCGACCGTGCGCTGGTCCGCGCCCGGCTCCAGCTCCAGCGCGTCCAACACGGCGAACTGCGGAGCCGTCAGCTCCGCACCGACGTGCTCCGACCAGAGCTTGGTGTGCACCTGCTGGCCGACCCTGATCAGGTAGCCGATCGCCCGCTGGGCGTCCAGTATCGGCCGCGCGTCTGAGAAGACGGCCACCGCCGCGGGCTCCAGCCTGGCTATCTTGGCCATCACCCGGACGATCTCGACCTGCTCCTCGGGCGTGAGCGGCTCGAACAGCACCCGCTGGACGCGGACCACGCCACCGGTGGCCTCGCGCACCGCCTGGGCGCCGCTCTGCGAGAGCGCGAGCAGCTTGCGCCGGCCGTCGGCCGGGTCGCGCCTCCGCAGCACGAGGCCGCGGCGGACCAGCCGCGCGACCATCTCGGCCATCGTGGCCTTGTCGAGCGACGCACGCTCGCCGACCGTGCGCTGGTCCGCGCCCGGTTCGAGGGCGAGCACCAGCAGGACCGCGAACTGCGGAGCCGTGAGATCGGCTCCGACGTGCTCGGACCACAGCCGGGTGTGAACCTGCTGCGCAACGCGAATGAGGTGTCCGGGCGACTGCTGCAGTCGCGCGGACACGCGGGTTGTCGGGATCTCCCCCAGCACCATGTATCCGTCCCGATGTCACACCCGGTATGTGTGGGACACCCGGGTGGGGCAGTAACGGCGAGTGGGCGTCCAGCTATGAGGGAGGGCGCTCCAGCCGTGCAGCCGGTGGCTGCTGGCGGACACTATACAAACGGCAGGCCCTTGCTGGCAGGCAGGGGCGGATAGTAGACGCAGGTTCGGCAACATTGGCATATTTACGCGCCGCCACGCCCTTGCGGTAACCCGTTCTCAGCAGAAAGCCGACCGGTCGGTCCTTACCGACCGTCACCTGCGCCTCTCCACCCTGGTCGCCACCCCTACCCGCCGGTAGGGTGTGGGCACCCTCTCCGGGGGCACTCCCCCGGAGGCACCCCCGAGAGAGACGAGAGCGAGCATGACCGAGCAGAGCACCGCCACCAGGGTCGCGGTCGTCACCGGCGCCGCCCGCGGGCTGGGCGCCGCCACCGCCGTCCGGCTGGCCGCCGACGGCTACGCGGTCGCCGTCCTGGACCTGGACGAGGCCGCCGGCAAGGACACCGTCGACCGGATCACCGCCGCCGGCGGGCGGGCCCTGGCCGTCGGCGCCGACGTCTCGGACGCCGAGCAGGTCCAGGCCGCCGTCGACCGCGTGGTCGCCGAGCTCGGCGCCCCCGTCGTCCTGGTCAACAACGCGGGCGTGCTCCGCGACAACCTCCTCTTCAAGATGTCCGAGTCCGACTGGGACACGGTCATGAACGTTCACCTGCGCGGCGCCTTCCTGATGACCCGCGCGGTGCAGAAGCACATGGTGGACGCCGGTTTCGGCCGCATCGTCAACCTGTCCTCCTCGTCCGCCCAGGGCAACCGCGGCCAGGCCAACTACTCCGCCGCCAAGGCGGGCCTGCAGGGCTTCACCAAGACTTTGGCCATCGAGCTGGGCAAGTTCGGCATCACCGCCAACGCCGTCGCCCCCGGCTTCATCGCCACGGACATGACGGCGGCCACCGCCGCCCGGGTCGGCATGGACTTCGAGGACTTCAAGCGGGCCGCGGCCTCCCAGATCCCGGTCCAGCGGGTCGGCGAGCCGGAGGACGTCGCCAACACCATCTCCTTCCTCGCCGGCGAGGGCGCCGGCTTCGTCTCCGGCCAGGTGATCTACGTCGCGGGCGGCCCCCTCGACTGAGCACGGAACCTACACAGGGTGACCACGGAGTGGGGAGCCGGGCGGACCGGCCTCCCGCTCCGCCGTCTTTACCGGGGCTTTTGCAGAATCATTCGAAGACCACACGGGCATTCGATCCGGGAATACTGGAAATCACTCCCCGGGCTATCCGGCGACACCCCAATTGTCGATTTCCCGGGAAAATGACAATTTGCTCCGGGATACCCCCGCTCGGATGGGTATGGTCACCCCGTGCAATCCAGAAGTACCGCCGCTCGCATTCCGCGACAGGAGCCGGAACACCGCACCGCCGACCGTCGGGAACTCCCGATCCCCGACCGCGCCCCGGCCCGCCTGCCCACCCGCGCCCCGGCCTGCCCGCCCGGCCGCGCACCCGGCCCGACCGGCCCCGACCGCGGCGAGCCCGGCTGGCCGCCGATGAGCCGTCGCCGGGCCTCCCTGTTCGCCGCGACCTTCGCCGGCTACCTGCTGGTCCTGGCCGGCGTCCTGCTCAACACCGACCTGGTCGACCTCGACTGGTCGGTCCGCCTGCTGCGCCCGTACGAGCGGTGGCCCAGCCTGGAGCCGCTGCTCAACGCCTGGGTGGTCGTCGGCCAGCGCGGGCCCAGTGCCATCGCCGCCTTCGCCTGGCTGCTCTGGCGCGCCCGCCGGCTCGGCCGGCTGCGCCCGCTGCTGGTCATGGGCGTCGCCCTGCTGCTGCTCAACGTCACGGTCGGCGCGGTCAAGATCGTCACCGGCCGGCTCGGCCCGCACTACGCCCAGTACGTCGGCTCGCCCGAGCTGTTCTCCGGCGGCACCATCTTCCCCTCCGGCCACACCGCCAACGCCGTGGTCACCTGGGGCGTGCTCGCCTACCTCGCCGTCCGCTGGCGGCGCACCGGCGCGGTGATCGCCGCCGCCACCGCCTGCTCGATCGGCCTGACCACGGTCTACCTGGGCACCCACTGGGTCTCCGACGTGCTGGCAGGCTGGGCCGCCGGACTGCTGGTGCTGCTCTCCCTGCCGCTGCTGGAACCCCTGGTCGCCGTCGCCGAAGAGCGGCTGCACCGACGGTTCGCACGCTGAGCCAGGGCGCCCGGCCTGCTCCAGCGGCGGCAGGGCCTACCCCTCCCAGCTGCGCTCGACCACGCCGTCCCGCACCGCGAGGTTGAGCCGCCCCTCCCGGTACTCCATGGTGATCAGCTGCCCCGGCTCCAGCACCCGGACCGAGGCCCAGCCGTGCCGCCGGGCCAGCTCCCGGGCCCGCTCGATCCGCAGCCCCGCGTACCCCTCGGCGTCCTCTCCCGCGGCGTCCGACCCCGTCATCGCGCCTCCCCGGCTCTCCCCCTCGGACGTACGCTGGAATCGTAGCCCCCACCCGCGCGGCCCGGAGGTGAACGGCGATGCGCACCACCACCCCGCGACGGTGGCGCAGCGGCACCGAGCCGGCCACCGCCCGCAGCGACCTCAAGCTCCGCTTGCTGCTCTCGCTGGCCTTCACCCCGCTGTTCGCGCTGGGGACCGCGGGCTTCGCGTTCTGGGCGGCCTCCTCGCCGGTCGACGGCGCGCCCAGCCGGGGCACCCTGACCGGCTTCGCGATCGCCCTCGGGCTGCTCACCCTGTTCGCCGTCGTCGACCTCGTGGTGGTCATCCGGCGCCGCCGGACCGAGCTCTGACGCGGTGTCTCCCGTGGAGCGGGAAGTCGGCCCGGCCGACTTCCCACTCCGCGTCGCCTACTTGTTGCCCACCGCCTGCTTCACCAGGGTCCGGCCGAAGTCCCACATCAGGCCGCTGCCCCGGTGCGCCTCGTCCATGACCTCGGTGAAGGCGTCCAGGAACCGGTCCGCGTCCCGGTCGGTGATGATCAGCGGTGGGATCAGTTTGATCACCTCCAGGTGGTCCCCGGACACCTGGGTGAGGATCCGGTGCCGCTGGAGCAGCGCGCCGACCACCATCTGCGAGAACAGTCCCTTGCGCGCCGCCTGGAGGGCCGTCCAACCGGTGCGCAGTTTCAGCGACTTGGGACGACCGAACTCGATGCCGATCATCAGCCCGCGGCCGCGCACCTCGGCGAGCAGCTCGTACCGGTCGACCAGGGCGGCCAGCCGCTCGCGGAACCGGTCGCCGACCTGCCGGGCGTTCTCCACCACCTTCTCCTCGCGCATCACCTCGAGGGTGACCAGCCCGGCCGCCATCGCCTGGGCGTTGGAGCCGAAGCTGGCCGAGTGCACCAGGACCCGGTCCATCGAGGAGTACACCTTCTCGAAGATCCAGCTCTTGCCGAGCGTGGCCCCGACCGGCACGTACCCGCCGGAGAGCGCCTTGGCCGCGCACACCAGGTCGGGCAGCACGCCCTCCTCGTGCTGGTAGGCGAAGAAGTCGCCGGTGCGGCCGATGCCGGTCTGCACCTCGTCGCAGATCAGCAGCGCCCTGTGCTCGTGCAGCAGTGCCTGTGCGGCGCGCAGCCAGCCGGGCGGCGCCACCTGGACGCCCTTGCCCTGGATCGGCTCGACGATCAGCGCCGCGACGTCCCCGCGCTTCAGCTCCTTGGCGAGTGCCCCGATGTCGCCGAGCGGGATGGCGGTGTCCGGCAGCAGCGGGTCGAAGCCCTTGCGGAACCCCCTCTCCCCGTTGACCGACAGCGAGCCGGTGGTCAGCCCGTGGAAGGCGTGGTCGGTGTAGAGGACGCGCTTGCGCCCGGTGGCGTACCGGGCGAACTTCAGCGCGGTCTCCACCGCCTCGGTGCCGCTGTTGCCGAAGAACACCCGGTCCAGCCCGGGCGCGTACGACAGCAGCCGCTCGGCGAGCAGCCCGGGCAGCGGCGAGCAGTCGAAGCGGACCAGGTCCGGCAGGTCCAGGTCCATCACCTGCTGGACCGCCGAGCGCACCGCCGGGTGGTGCCGGCCGAGCGCGAAGATGCCGAAGCCGGCCAGCATGTCGAGGTACTCGTTGCCCTCGGCGTCGTAGAAGTACTGGCCCACCGCGCGCTCGTAGTACTTGTCGAAGCCGATGGTGCGCAGCATCCGGGGCAGCTGCGGGTTGAGGTAGCGGCTGTGCAACTCGTAGCGTTCGCCGCCGCGTTCGGCGAGGAGGGCGGCGAGGTCGAAGGCGGGGCGGTCCGGGTCAGCCGGCATGGCGCTGGTTCGCTCCTCGGGTCGGTAGCAGGTTCTTGGCGAAGACGGCGGTCTGGGCCGCGACCCCGGTGCCGGTCAGGCCGGTCTCCTCGAGGATCTCGCCGCGCGCGGCGTGGCCGAGGAACTCCTGCGGCAGGCCGAGCACCCGCAGCGGGACGTCCACGTCGGCGTCGCGCAGCGCCTGGGAGACGGCCGAACCGACGCCGCCGGTACGGCCGTTGTCCTCGACGGTGACCACCAGCCGGTGGGCGGCGGCGAGTTCGGGCAACACCGGATCGACCGGTTTGACCCAGCGCGGGTCGACCACGGTCGAGGTGAAGCCCTCGGCGAGCAGCAGCCGGGCGGCGTCCAGGCAGGCGGAGGCGGTGCTGCCGACGGCGACCAGCAGGATCTCCGGTGCCGCCCCGGTGCGCAGCAGCACGTCCGTTCCGCCGATCCGTTCGAGCGCCGGGACGGCCGGCCCGACGTTCCCCTTCGGGAAGCGGACCACGGTCGGTGCGTCCTGGACCTCGAGGGCCTCGCGCAGCTGGGCCCGCAGCTGCGCGGCGTCGCGCGGCGCGGCGAGCCGCAGCCCGGGGACGACCTGCAGGATCGACATGTCCCACATGCCGTTGTGCGAGGCTCCGTCCGACCCGGTCACCCCGGAGCGGTCCAGCACGAAGGTGACGCCCAGCCGGTGCAGTGCGACGTCCATCAGGACCTGGTCGAAGGCCCGGTTCAGGAAGGTCGAGTACACCGCCACCACCGGGTGCAGCCCGCCGGTGGCCAGGCCCGCCGCGCTGGTGACGGCGTGCTGCTCGGCGATCCCGACGTCGAAGGTCCGGTCCGGGTACGCCTGGGCGAACGGCGCCAGCCCGACCGGCTGGAGCATCGCGGCGGTGATCGCCACCAGTTCGGGCCGCTCGGCACCGAGCGCGACCAGTTCCTCGCCGAACACCGAGGTCCAGGAGACCCCGGCGCTGGGCGAGATCGGCAGGCAGGTGTACGGGTCGATCGGGTTGACGGCGTGGAAGCGGTCCGCCTCGTCCTGCTCGGCGGGCAGGTAGCCGCGCCCCTTGACGGTCAGGCAGTGCACGATGACCGGGCCGCCGAAGTTGCGGGCCTGCCGCAGCGCCTGTTCCACCGCGCCCACGTCGTGGCCGTCGATCGGCCCGAGGTACTTCAGCCCGAGGTCCTCGAACATGCCCTGCGGGGCGAAGGCGTCCTTGAAGCCCTTCTTGGCCCCGTGCAGCGCGTCGAAGATCGGCTGCCCTACCAGCGGGGTGCGCTGCAGCGCCTCCTTGCCGAGCGCGAGGAAGCGCTCGTAGCCCTGGGTGGTGCGCAGGGTGGCCAGGTGGTTGGCGAGGCCGCCGATGGTCCTGGCGTAGGAGCGCTCGTTGTCGTTGACGACGATGACCAGCGGCCGGTCGCGGGCCTCGGCGATGTTGTTGAGCGCCTCCCAGGCGAGCCCGCCGGTGAGCGCGCCGTCACCGATCACCGCGACGGTGTGCCGGTCGTGCTGGCCGAGCAGCTGGGCGGCCTTGGCCAGCCCGTCGGCGTAGGAGAGCGCGGTGGAGGCGTGCGAGTTCTCGACCAGGTCGTGCTCGGACTCGGCCCGCGAGGGGTAGCCGGACAGGCCGCCCTTCATCCGCAGCCGGGAGAAGTCCTGGCGCCCGGTCAGCAGTTTGTGGACGTAGCTCTGGTGACCGGTGTCGAAGACGATCCGGTCGTACGGCGAGTCGAAGACCCGGTGCAGCGCGATGGTGAGCTCCACCACGCCGAGGTTGGGCCCGAGGTGGCCGCCGGTGCGGGTGACGGCGTCGATCAGGAAGCCGCGGATCTCGTCGGCGAGCAGCGGCAGTTCGGACGCGGGGAGCTTGCGCAGATCGGCCGGGGACATGACGCGGGAGAGCAGTGACATGGGTACACCTCACGACTTTGAAGCGGTGCGGTGGTGCCTCCGCCCACGGGGGCGGGGCCGGCCCGGGCACGGTGGCCCGGGCCGGACGGGAGCTCGGGGGCGGTACGAATCCTGGGACGAAGGTCGCCAGGAGCCGGCTCAGTGCCCGCGGTTGGAGGTGACGGTCTCGGTGATAGCGCGCAGCGACTGCTGGAGCGAGCCCATGGTCGCGAGGACGGCGGTCGGCTCGTAGCCGCAGTGCGCCATGCAGTTCTCGCAGCGCGGGTCCTTGCCGCGCCCGTACTTGCTCCAGTCGGTCTTCTCGACCAGCTCGCGGTAGGTCGGCACGTAGCCGTCCGCCATCAGGTAGCAGGGCCGCTGCCAGCCGAACAGCGAGTAGTTGGGGATGCCCCAGGGGGTGCACTCGAAGTCGGCCTTGCCCTCCAGGAAGTCCAGGAAGAGCGGGCTGTGGTTGAGGCGCCAGCGCTTGCGGTTGCCGCCGGCGAAGGCCTTGCGGAAGAGCTCCCGGGTCTGCTCGACGCCGAGGAAGTGCTCCTGGTCGGGAGCCTTCTCGTAGGCGTAGGCCGGGGAGATCATCATCTCGTCGACCTTCAGCTCGTCATTGAGGTAGTCGAGCACGTCGATGACGGTCTGCGGGGTGTCGGTGTTGAAGAAGGTGCTGTTGGTGGTCACCCGGAAGCCCCGCCGCTTGGCCTCCTTGATCGCCGCGACCGCCTCGTCGAAGGTGCCCTCCTTGGCCACCGACTCGTCGTGCCGCTCGCGCAGGCCGTCGATGTGCACGGCGAAGGTGAAGTACGGCGAGGGCTTGAACTTGTCCATCTTCTTGCGCAGCAGCAGCGCGTTGGTGCAGAGGAAGACGTACTTGCGGCGCTCCACCAGCTGCCGGACGATCTCGTCGATCTGCGGGTGCATGAGCGGCTCGCCGCCGGCGATCGAGACCATCGGGGCACCCGACTCCAGGACCGCGCCGACCGCCTGGGCGACGGGCATCCGCTGCTTGAGCACTCCCGCCGGGTGCTGGATCTTGCCGCAGCCCTCGCAGGCGAGGTTGCAGGCGAACAGCGGTTCCAGCTCGACGATCAGCGGGAACTTGTCCCGTCGCTTGAGCAGCTTCTGCTGCATCAGGTAGGTGCCGACCCGCACGGTCTGGCGCAACGGCATGGCCATGGCTAGCTCGCCTCCTGGGGGAGCGTCGAGGATGTGGGGTGGTTCAGGTCTGCGGAGCCCTCGCCGGGTTCCTGCCGGTACCAGTCGACCAGGGCGGGTACCGTCGCCCGCAGGGTCCGCCAGGCGCGCACCCCGGCCGGCAGGGTGCCCGGGCGCAGCAGCTCGTGCTCGGGGGTGTCCACCACCACCCGCAGCACGGCGACGGGCAGGGCCGGGCGCACCTCCCGCAGCGCGGCCAGCACGGCGGCCGCCTCCATGTCGACGGCGAGCGCGCCCTGCAGGTGCAGGGCGCGCCGCTCGATGCCGCGGACCACGTGGTCGGCGGTGTGGTGCACCCCGGTGTGGGTGGTCAGGCCCTGCTCCTTGAGCGCCCGGGCCAGTTCCGGCCCGGAGCCGACCGGGTAGAGGTGGCCCTCGGCGTCGCGCACGCCGTCGGCGGCGACCACGTCGCCCGGCGCCACGCCCGGCCCGAGGGCGGCGCCGAAGCCCGCCACCACCACCGCGCCGTAGCAGCCCGGGGCGGAGCCGAGCAGCCGTCGGACGGCCGTCCCGGCGCGCCGCCGACCGACCCCGGTGCGCACCAGCACCGGAGGCCCGCCGGCCGCGCCGCGCCAGTCACCGCCGCGCAGGGCCCACACCTCGGGGCCCAGCGCGCAGAGCACCAGCAGGGGTGCGGTGGTCACCGCTTCGCCCCGATCGCCGGAGTACCGCCGGGCCGCACCATGCCCGGGGGGCCGTTGAGGTAGCGGCCGAGCGCGGTGACCGGGAAGACCAGCCGGTACAGGTGGTAGTTGATGGAGAAGTCCCACGGGAAGCCGGTGCCGGTGAACTGCGGCTCGTCCCAGGTGCCTTCGGGCAGCTGCGTGCGCACCAGCCACTCCACGCCGCGCTCCACCGCCGGGTTGGCCCGGCCGTCCGGGCCCTCGCCGGCGGCGAGCAGCGCCATCAGCGCCCACGCGGTCTGCGAGGCGGTGGAGTCGCCGCGGCCGGCCCAGCGCGCCGGGTCGTCGTAGGAGCGCATGTCCTCGCCCCAGCCGCCGTCGGCGTTCTGCCGGTCCTCCAGCCAGCGCACCGCCCGGCGGATCGCCGGGTGCTCGTCCGGGACGCCGGCCGCGACCAGTGCGGGCAGCACCGAGCCGGTGCCGTAGATGTAGTTGGTGCCCCAGCGGCCGAACCAGGAGCCGTCCGCCTCCTGGTTGCGCAGCAGCCACTCGATGCCGCGCCGGGTCCGCGGGTCGCGCGCCCGGCCGGTCTCGGCGAGCATCTCCACCACGTGGGCGGTGACGTCGGCGGACGGCGGGTCGACCACCTCGCCGAAGTCGCAGAACGGCAGCTTGTTCGGCAGCAGGCTGGTGTTGTCGACGTCGAAGGCACCCCAGGCGCCGTTCTTGGACTGCATGCCGAGGTTCCACAGCACGCCCCGGTCCACCGCCGCGTCGACCCTGGCCGGGTCGGGGTGGGCGACCCGGCGCAGCGCGAGCACCACCTCGGCGGTGTCGTCGATGTCGGGGTAGGTGTCGTTCTCGAACTCGAAGGCCCAGCCGCCGGCCGGCAGGGCGGGCCGCTGGACGGACCAGTCGCCGCGCTTGCGGATCTCCTCGCCGAGCATCCAGTCGACGGCGGAGACCAGCGCCGGGTGGTCGGCCGGCACCCCGGCGTCGACCAGCGCGATGGTGGCCAGGCAGGTGTCCCAGACCGGGGACTGGCAGGCCTCCATCCAGCGCATGCCGTCCTCGGTGTGCACGGTGAAGCGGTCGAAGGAGGAGAGCCCGGCCTTCACCACCGGGTGCTCCAGCTCGTAGCCCTCCAGGTGCAGGGCGATCAGCGAGTAGACGGCCGGCGGCTGGATGCCGCCCCAGCAGCCGTCGGCCTCCTGCCGCTCGACGATCCAGCGGCAGGCCTGGGCGATGGCGAGCCGGCGCAGCGGCCGGAACGCCCGGCGGTGGTAGGCGTGCAGCACCCGGTCCAGGCGCTCGAACAGGCCGTCCCAGCTGGTGGCGGGGGCGAGCGGCCGGTCGGGGTACGGGTGGTCCGGGTCGGTGTGCAGCTCGGTGAGCGCGAAGGGGGCCGGACGGACCGGACGGTGGGCCGAGACGATGGTCAGCGGGACGATGGTCTGGCGGGCCCAGCAGCCGAAGGCGTAGATGTTCAGCGGCAGCCACTTGGGCAGGAAGATGATCTCGGGCGGCATCTCTGGCAGCCGCTCCCAGGGCCACCAGCCGAAGAGCGCGAGCCAGATCCGGGTGAACACCCGGGCGGCCGCGATGCCCCCGGCGGAGCGGACGTACCGCGCGGCGGCCAGCATGTGCGGGGCGTTCGGGTCGTCGCCGGCGAGCTTGAGGGCGACGTACGCCTCGACGGTGGTGGACAGCTCGGCCGGCCCGCCGTGGAAGGTGGCCCAGGTGCCGTCCTCCCGCTGCTGGGAGCGGATCCACTCGGCGGTCGCCCGGGTCTGCTCCTCCGTCCTGATGCCCAGGAACTGGCGGAGCAGTAAGTCCTCGGCGTCCATGGTGACGTTGGTCTCCAGGTCGCCCTTCCACCAGCCCTCGGAGGACTGCAGCGAGAGCAGGTGGGTGGTGGCGCGCGCCAGGGCCTCGCGCGCGTCGCCGGGCTGCCGGTCCGCCTCACCGGCTGGCCGCGGCCGGTCGGTGTCCTCGGGCTGCCACCGGCCCGCGCCCAGCAGGGCCGGGGGGCGGTCGCCCACCGCGACCGGCTCGGGATCGTACTCAGGGTCGAGCCGGCCGTCCGCGGTTGCTGTCAACGTAACGTCACCTCTCTCGTACCACCACGAATTCGGCGAGTGCGACGAAGTGCTCGCGCACCTCGTCTGACATGGGCACCTCGTCCAGGGCGGCGAGGGCAGTCGTGTGCTGGCGGCGGGCCTCCTCCTGGGTCCAGGCGCGACCGCCTGCCTCCTCGATCAGCGCGGCCCGGACGGCGAGCTCGGGCTCGCTCTCCTCGCCCCGGCCCTTCGGGTCCGCGAGCTGCTCGGCCAGCCGGCGCGAGGCGGCCCCGCCCTCGGCGAGCGCGGCGGCGACCGGCAGGGACTTCTTGCGCTGGCGCAGGTCGCCCCAGTGCGGCTTGCCGGTGACCTCGGTCGCGCCCCAGATGCCCAGCAGGTCGTCCACCGCCTGGAAGGCCAGGCCCAGGTGGTGGCCGTAGCGCTGGAGCGCGGCGGAGACCTTGTCGTCGGCCCCGGCCAGGACGGCGCCGATCGCCGAAGCGGCGGCCAGCAGGGCCGCCGTCTTGCCACCCTCCATCTCCAGGCACTCGGCGACGGTGACGGTGTCGCGCTGTTCGAAGGCGACGTCCCTGGCCTGGCCGTCGATCAGCCGGCGGGTCGCCGTGGTGAGCAGCCGGACGGCACGCGCGGCATCGGCGGGGCTCGCACCGCCGGTGTCCCCGGCGTCGAGCAGCACCTCCGTGCCGAGCGTCGCCAGGGCGTCGCCGACCAGGATCGCCTGGGCCGGACCGAACACCGTCCAGGCGGTGGCCCGGTGCCGGCGGGTCTCGTCACCGTCCATCAGATCATCATGGAGCAGGGAGAAGTTGTGCACCAGTTCAACAGCCACCCCGCCGGGCACGCCCGCCTCGGCCGCCGCACCCGCGGCCCGGGCCGACAGCAGCGCCAGCGCCGGGCGCACGGCCTTGCCGCCGTCGCCCGCCACCGGGGTGCCGTCCCGGTCGATCCAGCCGAAGTGGTAGGCCGCGACGGTGTCCATCGGTGCGGCCAGACGGGCGACGGCGGCGCGTAGCGGCGGGGTGCAGAGCGTACGGCTGCGGGCGAGCAGCTCCGGCACCGAGACCGGTTCGGCGTGCGCCGTGCCTCCGACGGCGAAGCCGGTGCGTGACTCCACGTGCGTTCCCTCTCCCTCGTGGTGCCGGACCGCACGGGGCGGCCGGGTGCTGTCGGTGCGGCTGGTGTCGATGCCGGTGGTGGCGGTGCTCGCGGTGGCGGACCGGACGGTGCCGGTACGGCCGATGGGGCCGGTGGGGCCGACGGTACGCCCGTCGGCTCTGGCGGGCTCTCCGGCGACGGTGCCCGCCGTCACCTGGGCCACCGCCCGTCGCCCCGGTCGACCGGCACCCGGTTGCCGGCCGCGGCGAGCACGGCGTCGGCGGCGGCGTGGCCGCTGCGCACGGCGCCCTCCATGGTCGCGGGCCAGCCGGTGGCGGTCCACGCGCCGGCCAGCAGCAGCCCGGGCACGCCGGTCGCGGCCCCGGGGCGCAGCTCGGCGCTGCCGGGCGCCCCGTCGAAGGTGGCGGTGCGCTCCCGGGTGACGAAGAAGTCCAGCACCTCGGCGTCGGCGGCGGCCGGGAGCAGCCGGGACAGCTCGGGCAGGTAGCGGCGGCGCAGCTCGGCGACCGGAAGGTCGATCTCGTCCTGGGCGGCGGACTGCGAGAGCGCCAGGTACTGGGCGCCGGGGTGGGCCCGGCCGATCGTGGTGCCGAGCAGGCCGGAGTGGGTGGTGCGGTCGAAGACCCACTGGACCGGGCTGCCGAGCGCGGCGAAGAAGGGCCGGCGCAGCACCTTGCGGTCGTAGACCACGTGCACGTTGAGGATCGGCGTGGTGCCGAACCCGGCCAGCCGTTCCTGCCCGGGGACGGCGCCGGGCGGCAGCAGGGCGTCGGCGGTGTCCTGGGCGCCGGCCAGCACGACGGTGTCGGCGGTGAACAACTGCCCGTCCTCCAGGCGGACGGCGTGTTGGGGCGCGGCCGGCTTGAGTTCCGCGACCCGGGCGCGCAGCAGCACCCGCACGCCGGCGCGTTCCAGCTCGGCGAGCGCCCGGTCGTGGTGGATCACGCCGAGCGGGACGGCGGCCATGCCGATGTCGGAGGCTCCCGGGTCGGAGAGCAGGCCGGTCTTGAAGACCATCGCGGCGAGCGCCAGCGACACCCCGTCGGCCCGGGCGTTCAGGGTGGCGACGCCGACCAGGTCCCACAGCGCGGCGGTGGTGGCGGCGTTCTGCCCGTTGCGGCGCAGCCACTCGCCGAAGGAGAGCCGGTCCAGCGCCGGGTCGGCGAGGTCCAGCCCGTTCAGGGCGAGCGCGCCGCGGACCACCCGGGCGCGGTCGGCCGGCGACAGGTGCGGGTAGCGGGCGAGGCTGCCGGCCAGGTGCAGCGGAACGGGCAGGCCGGTCCGGCGCAGTCGGCCCAGGGTGCGCACCGGGGCCTCGTCGGAGCCGGTGACGGAGAGCACCGGGACGTCCAGGCGGTTCTGGAGGTGGGTCATCCGGGTGGCGCCGAGGCGCTCCAGCAGGCCGCGGTAGGCGGTGCAGCAGCGCAGGAAGACGTGCTGGCCGTTGTCGACGGTCAGCTCGCCGCGTTGGAAGGAGAACGCCAGGCCACCGAGCCGGGGGCGCCCCTCCGCGAGGGTGACGTCGTGACCGGCCTCGGCCAGCCGCAGGGCGGTGGTGATCCCGGCCAGGCCGCCGCCGACCACGACGGCGGCCGGGCGCGCGGCATCGGCTCGCCCGGTCATCGGCCCTCCCCCTCGTACTCACCGGACCGCCCGGAGGCGGTCGCTGTGGCCGGCCCGCTGGTGGCCGGCACGGTCGTGGTCAGCATCGTGCTCAACACGGCTCTACCCGGATGTGATTCCCCGCTGACACAGCGTGACAGAACTGTCGCGAGATTCAAGAACGCCCCCCGGCGAGCCCGGAAAGCGCGACGTACGCCTTCTCCCAGCCCGGCAGCGAGACCCGGCCGCGCAGCACCGACTCCGGGTCGGCGGCGATCCGGCCGAGCAGCCGGTGGTAGATCCCGGCCATCGCCGCGGTGCAGGCGCGGCTGCGGCGGTCGAGCATCGGCAGCAGCCGCAGGCCCTCCTCGAAGGCGGCCTGGGCGCGGGCGGCCTCGAAGGCCACCAGTCCGGTGAAGTCGGCACCGGCCGGCGGCTTGGACAGCGCGAAGCCCTGCTCGCAGCCGAACCGGACCAGGTCCTCGGTGGGCAGGTAGGTACGGCCGTTCAGGGCGTCCTCGCGCAGGTCGCGCAGGATGTTGGTGAGCTGCAGGGCCAGGCCCAGGGTGTCCGCGTACCGGGCCCCGCGTTCGGGGTCGTCGCAGCCGTAGACGCCCAGCGAGAGCCGGCCGATGGCGCCGGCCACGCAGCGGCAGTAGACCTTCAGCTCCTCGTACGTCTGGTACTCGGCGCCCTTGAGGTCCATCTCCACGCCGTCGATCAGCTCGTCGAAGCCGCCGAGCGGGATCGGGAAGCGGCGGGCCGCGTCGGCCAGGGCGACCTTGATCGGGTCGGTGTCGTCCTCGGCGACCGTCCCGGAGCGGACCTCGTCCACCAGCTCCCGGGTGCGCACCAGCGCCTCGGCCTTGCGGTCGGCCGGGAGGTCGCCGTCGCCGATGTCGTCCACCCGGCGGGCCAGCGCGTACAGGGCCGACATGGCCAGCCGCTTGGGTTCGGGCAGCAGCCGGATGCCGTAGCTGAAGTTGCGCGCCTGCAGCCCGGTGACTGCCTCGCAGTACCGGTACGCCGCCATGACCTGGGCCGACGCCAGTGGTGATGCCGCCACTCGGGCGTTCACCTTCCCTTCGCGAAGATGGCCGCCGCCTTCACTGCGAGGCGGCGCTTGTCCGGCTTCGCCTGCCGGGCGAGCACGTCGTACCCGGCGTCCTCGATGGCCGCCAGGGCCGCGTAGCCGCCTGCGGTGAATCCCGCCAGGAGCAGTCGAAGCCTCCCCCGAACCGTACCTACCAATGGTGCGCCGCGGTCGAGCAGGGTGCGGGCCCGTTCGGCCTCGAAGGCGATCAGTTCCCGGACGGCTCCGGTCGCGCTGGAAGCGGCGAGCTCCTCCTCGGTGACGCCGAAGCGTTCGAGGTCCTCGGTGGGGAGGTAGATCCGGCCGCGGGACAGGTCCTCGGCCACGTCCTGCAGGTGTTCGACCACCTGGAGGGCGGTGCAGATCGCGTCGGAGAGGGCGATCCGCTCGGGGGTGGAGACGCCCGCGATGGCCAGCACCAGGCGGCCGACCGGGTCGGCGGAGAGGGTGCAGTAGCCGACCAGGTCGTCGTAGCCGGCGTAGCGGGTGGTGGTCTGGTCCACCCGGTTGGCCTCGATCAGACGGCGGAACGGCTCGGGGGTCAGGCCGTGCCGGTCGACCAGCGGGACGAGCGCGCGCATCAGCGGGTGGCGGGGCCGCTCGGCGTCGGCCGGACGCAGGGCCGTCTCGAACGCCCGGTCGAGGTCGCGCTCCAGTCCGTCGAGCAGGGCGAGCCGGAAGGAGGCCTCCTCGGGGCTCGGCGGGCCGGACTGGGCCGAAGGGGTGGCGGGGGGCCGCTGCTCGACCCCGAGCAGGGCGGCGGTGGCGGCCGGGTCGGCCAGGTCTCCGTCGCCGGCGTCGTCGACCAGCCGGGCGAAGCCGTAGACCGCCATCAGGTCGTCGCGCCAGGCCGCGGGCAGGAAGAAGGGGGCGACCGGGAAGTTCTCGGCACCCGCCTTCTCCAGGGTCTGTCCCGCGACGGGGTTCACCGGCGTATCTCTGGGCTGGGCCGAAGCCGACACTGCAGTCACTCCCCCGTTCTACACCGCTGGGCATCACCGGTCCGACTCGGACACGCGTCCGAGCGCGGGCGTCACCTACGGCACACCACCCCCGCGCCCCCAGCCTGACACCACGCGCCGCGCCCGAGAAGAGCGCCCCGCCCGGCGCACGGTGGCGCTCACCCCCGCGGCGGAGGCCGGCCAAGCGTACCGGCGGGCCGAACGTCGAGGGGCCGGCTCCGGAGGCGTTCCGGGGCCGGCCCTTCGGGTGCGAGGGGTTTACGGGCGCTCGCCGCGCTCGTAACGGCCGACGACCTCCTCGGTCGGGCCGTCCATGACCAGCTCGCCGGCCTCGATCCAGATGGTCCGCTCGCAGACCTCGCGGATCGAGTTGTTGTCGTGGCTGACCAGGAAGACCGTACCGGCGGAGCCGCGCAGCTCGTCGATGCGCTTCTTGCTGCGCTGCTGGAAGGCCTGGTCACCGGTGGCCAGGGCCTCGTCGATCAGCAGCACGTCGTGGGTCTTGGCGGCGGCGATCGAGAAGCGCAGCCGGGCGCCCATGCCGGAGGAGTAGGTGCGCATCGGCAGGGAGATGAAGTCGCCCTTGTCGTTGATGCCGGAGAAGTCGACGATCTCCTGGTAGCGCTCCTTCACCTGGGCCGGGGTCATGCCCATCGCCAGGCAGCCCAGGATGACGTTGCGCTCACCGGTGAGCTCGTTCATCAGGGCCGCGTTGACGCCCAGCAGCGAGGGCTGGCCGTTGGTGTAGATGCCGCCCTTCTCGGTCGGCAGCAGGCCCGCGATGGCGGCCAGCATGGTCGACTTGCCGGAGCCGTTGGAGCCGATCAGGCCGATCGCCTCGCCCTTGTACGCGGTGAAGCTGATGCCCTTGACCGCGTGCACCTCGCGCACGCCGGCGCCGCGCTTGCGGCTGAGGATGCGGCTCATCGCCGAGGTGGCGCTGCCCTTGCCGGAGCCGGCGCCGTGCACCCGGTAGACGATGTGCACGTCGTCGACGACGACGGTGGGCTCGCGGGCCACGCTCGTGGCCGGGACGGCGTCGCGCTTGCTCAGGTCGGTGTCAGCCACGGCCGTACTCCTCCTCGGCCTTCCAGAAGAAGACGTATCCGATGACGAACATGCCGATCGCCCAGCCGATGCCGTACGCCCACTGGTGCGGCGGAATGGTCTGGTGGACGGCCTGGTGCTTGTTGTAGATGATCGGCGCGAAGGCGTGCCGCAGCAGGTCCATGTAGACGGAGGCCGGGTTGAGGGCCATGATCGTCTGGATGTAGTGCGGCCAGGTCTGGATCTTGTCCTGGATGCTGAACATCACGCCGGACAGGAACATCCAGGCCCGCATCACGAACGGGATCAGCTGGGAGATGTCACTGGTCTTGGAGCCGATCCGGGCGAAGATCAGCGAGATGCCGGTGTTGAACAGCGTCTGCAGGAGCAGTGCCGGGATGATCAGCAGCCAGGTCTTGCCCGGCTTGATGCCGCCCGCCAGCACGGTGACGACCAGCACCACCATCGAGATCAGCAGCTGCTGGAGCTGGATCACGGTGAAGGCGATCGGCAGGCTGGCGCGCGGGAAGTGCAGCGCGCGGATCAGGCCGAGGTTGTCGGAGATCGCCCGGGTGCCGGACTGCACCGCGTTCTGGGTGAACTGGAAGACGAAGACGCCGATGCACAGCCAGGAGATGTAGGTGTGACCGGGGAAGCCCTGCTTGTTCGCCAGGATCACGCCGAAGACCAGGTAGAACACGCCGCAGTTGAGCAGCGGGGTCACGACCTGCCAGAGCTGGCCCAGCTTGGCGTCGGTGTACTGGGCCACCAGGCGGGCGGTGGCGAAGGCCCAGATGAAGTGGCGGCGGGCCCAGAGCTGCTTGGTGTAGGCGAACAGGCCGGGGCGGGCGCCGCTCACCGACAGACCGTACTTGTCCGCAAGCTGCTTGGGGGTCAGGCCCGCGTCCGCCCCCGTAGGGGCTGAGAGGCTGACGGGTTCACTCACTGTCGACACATTCGTCCTTCGCGCGGGATCGGTCGGGGCGGCCGGTCGGCGGGGGTCCGCCGGCCTTGCGCCGATGGGGATCCACTGGGATCACGGGGGGTTCCGGCCGGTGTGTGGTCACCGGCCGCGGCGATCGATCGCTCGATCCAATCAGATGATCGGAGGTCGGCCCATCCTGGTCAGTCGCCAGACGGTACGCCATCGCATGGGCCGCCGCGGACCGCAGGGTTCGCGGAAGCCCGCCCGGAATCCGCCCAGCCAGGCCTTCAGCCCCTCCGCGGAGGGGCGTCGGGCCAGGGTCAGCAGAAACCAGGTTCCCAGGTAGAGAGGCACCAACGGGGCCGGAAGGTTCCGCCTCGCGAGCCAGACCCTGTTTCGGGCCACGTTGTGGAAGTAGGCGGCGTGCCGGGCCGGCGAGGTGGCGGGGTGGTGCAGCACCACGTCCGCCCGGTAGTCGATCGCCCAGCCGGCGTCCAGGGCGCGCCACGCGAGGTCGGTCTCCTCGTGGGCGTAGAAGAACTCGGCGGGCAGCTGACCGGCCTGCTCGAACACCTTGCAGCGCACGGCGCTCGCGCCGCCCAGGAAGGTGGTCACCCGGGAGGAGCGCAGCGGGTCGCTGGCGCGCAGCCGGGGGACGTGCCGGCGCTGGGTGACGCCGGTGTCCGGGTCCTCGATCCGGAAGGACACGATGCCCAGCTCCGGATCGGCGGTGAAGGCCTCGCGCAGCAGGCGGGCCGAGTCGGTGCGGGGCAGCAGGCCGTCGTCGTCCAGGAAGAGGACGGCGTCCACCTCCCGGCCGTGCGGCCCGAACAGCTCGATGCCGACGTTGCGCCCGCCCGGGATGCCGAGGTTCTCCGGCAGCTCGACGGTGCGCACGCCCTCCGGCAGCGGGGGCAGCTTGACGCCCTGGCCGACCACGGCGAACTCGACCGCCGGGCCCTCCTGGGCGCGGACGGACTCGATCAGGGCGTTGAGCTCGGCGGGCCGGTTGCCCATGGTGATGATGACGACGCCGAGGCGGAAGCTCTCCGCGGTGGTGGGAGCACTCATCGCAGCCTGCTCGACAGGACGATGCTCAGCAGGTGCAGCACGGTCTGCAGCATGGCGATCGCCGCCAGCACCACGACCGCGAGCCGGGTGAGGAACAGCCCGCCGTGCACGGCGTCGCCGATCCCGGCCGCCAGGATGAACAGCGAGGCCTCGACCGCGCCGACCAGGCGGTGGAACTTCAGGAAGGAGGCCGCCCGGCGGGCCTTGGCCACCGAGGAGGAGCGCGGCACCGAGGCGCTGTCCTCGACCGCCGTCATGCCGCTGCGGGCCCGGGCCACGTCCACCAGGTCCGTCTCGGACTTGATCAGGATCGCGCCGAGCGCGGCCAGCGTGCCCAGGAACGCCCACTCCCAGTGGGAGCCGTGGCCCTCGCGGTGCAGCAGGTCGGTGGCGCGCAGGCCGAGGCCGGTCAGCAGGGCCGCCTCGGACATGTAGTGGCCGACCCGGTCCAGGTAGACGCCGGTGAGCGAGGTCTGCCGCCGCCAGCGGGCCACCTCGCCGTCCACGCAGTCCAGCAGCAGGTAGACCTGGATCAGCAGGGCGCCCAGGACCGCGCCGGTGATGCCCGGCAGGACCAGCGCGACGCCGGCCAGGATGCCGGTGAACATCATCAGGTAGGTCAGGCCGTTGGGCGTGATCGCCGTGATGGTGGACAGCACGCGGGTGATCCGCAGCGAGATCCTCCGCATGTACAGGCGCCCGGCCCAGTGCTCGGCGCTGCGGCGCTGGAGCATGCCCTCCGGGTGGATCACCGCGCGCAGTTCCTCGATCGAGGGCCGGCGGGTCAGGTCGACCGGGGGCCGCTCGGCGCCCGCGGTGGAGGGGTCAGCTGTTGACGGCTTGGACATAGTCGGCGTACGCGTCCCTGATTGCGGAAGGGGAGAGGTCGAGGTGTTCCAGGATGGTGTAGCGGCCCGGGCGGGTGTTCGGAGCGTAGTGCACCGCTTCGGTGAACTCCGCTTCGGTGAAGCCGATTTGAGCTGCGGTCACCGGCAGTCCGTGGCGCGCCAGGCGCTCCACGATCAGGCCGGTCAGCTCGCGCTCGCCCCGCAGGAAACTGGCGAAGGCGGCGCCGAGGCCCACCTGTTCGCCGTGCTGGGCGGAACGCTTGGGGTACATCACGTCCAGGGCATGGCAGATCTCGTGGCAGGCACCCGAGGAGGGCCGGGAACTGCCCGCGATGTTCATCGCGATGCCGGACAGTACCAGGGCTTCCGCGAGGGCCGTCAGGAGGTCCTGGTCCTGGGTGCTGCCCGGGTGCCGCAGCAGGTTCTCGCCCGCCGAGCGGGCCATCGCCACGGCCAGTCCGTCCACCGGTTCGCCGGTGACGGCGTGGGACAACTCCCAGTCCGCGCAGGCCGAGATGTTGGAGATCACGTCGCCTATCCCGGCCGCCACGAAGCGCTGCGGGGCCTGCCGGATCACGTCCAGGTCGACGATGATGCCGATCGGGCTGGGCACCCCGTAGGAGCCCCGGCCGGCGTCGTTGTCGAGGGTGGAGACCGGCGAGCAGATGCCGTCGTGGGCCAGGTTGGTGGCAACCGCGACCACCGGCAGGCCGACCCGGGCGGCGGCGTACTTGGCGGCGTCGATGATCTTGCCGCCGCCGAGGCCGACCACCGCGTCGTAGTGCTTGCCGCGCATCTCCTCGGCGAAGCGCACCGCGCTGTCGAGGCTGCCGTCGTCCACGCTGTACCAGTCGGCGCCGGGCAGGGCCGGCTCCAGGCGCTCGCGCATCGCGGCACCGGAGCCGTTGCTGATCGCCACCGCGATCCGGCCCGACGCGGACAGCCGCTGGTCCGCCAGGATGCCGCCGAGCGCGTCCAGCGCGCCCGGGCGGATCTCGGCGAACAGCGGCGACGGGACCAGTCGGGTCAGTACTGGCACGCGATCTCCCGCGCCTTCGCCAGGTCGTCGTGGTTGTCGACCTCGACCCAGGACACCTCGCCGATCGGCTGCACGTCGATCCGCAGGCCGCGGTCGACCATCTCCTGGTAGCCGTCCTCGTAGTACAGCTGGGGGTCGCGCTCGTAGGTGGCGCGCAGCGCGTCCGTCAGGTCGGCCGCGGCGGCGGGGTTGATCACGGTGACGCCGATGTACTCGCCGGTCGCCTCGGCCGGGTCCATCAGCTTGGTGATCCGGCGCATGCCGGCGGCCGGGTCGACGACGACCTTCATCTCCTCGTCGGCGAGCTTCTTCACCGTGTCGAGGGCGAGCAGGATGCCGGGGGCCCGGCCGGCCTCGGTGAGCTGCCGGTTGCCCTCCAGCATGGTGCGCTGCACCGAGGCCGGGTGCACGGTGTCGCCGTTGGCCAGCAGCAGGCCCTCGGAGAACAGCTCGCGGGCGCACCAGAGCGAGTACGCGTTGTTCCACTCCTCGGCCTTGTCGTTCTCGACCAGGTGGAGCTTGACGCCGTACTCGCTCTCCAGGGCGTCCTTGCGGTCGTACACCGCCTCCTTGCGGTAGCCGACGACGATCGCCGCCTCGCGCAGGCCGACCTCGGCGAAGTTGCCGAGGGTGAGGTCCAGGACGGTCCGCTCCCCGTCGACCGGCACCAGCGCCTTGGGCAGGGTGTCGGTGTACGGGCGCAGCCGGCGGCCGGCGCCGGCTGCCAGAACGAGGCCGATCATGCGGGGTCTCCTGATCCGTCGTGCGTCGTGCGGTGCGCGGGATGTGCCGACGGGTACGGCGGCGCTGAGCGCTCCGGACCGGCGTTCGGCCGGGCCCGGCGGCGGCGCGCCGGACCGGCACAGATCCGGGCAGCGTGTCGTATGTGATGGTAGGCGACCCGGACGATCCGCCCGAACGCGGTCGGAGGCGGTGCGGTGACGGCTGGGTGGAGGAGCCGTGATCGAACGGGGTGGGAACGGATCTCGAACTGGCCTGCGGGTCCAATGACCCTTTCGGGGGCTTCCCGGACCCTTCCGTGTCCGGATCGGGGCTCCCCCGGGTCATGATCCGCCCGGTTGTGCGTGGGACCCGTTCCGACCGCCACCCATACGGCAGACTGGAGCCCGACGCCGGCGCCGGTGCCCCCGCTGTGTTCCGTGCACTCCACCCGGTGCACAGGACGCACCCGATGCTTCCGTTGCTCCCGTTCCTGAAAGAGGCCCCATGCCCCAGAGTCCGCCGACCGAACCGACGCACTTCGCCGCCGAGATCGACACCGGTCTCGACGTGGAGACCGACGTGACGGTCGACCCACGGGCCTCCGCCGCCGCCTCCGCGGGTGCCGAGATCCTGCTGGAGCTGGTCGACGACGAGGGCGTCACGATCGGCACCGCCGAGAAGCTCTGGGCCCACCAGCAGCCGGGCCGGCTGCACCGGGCCTTCTCGGTGTTCCTCTTCGACCGCCAGGGCCGGCTGCTGCTGCAGCGCCGGGCGCTCGGGAAGTACCACTCCCCCGGCGTCTGGTCGAACACCTGCTGCGGGCACCCGTACCCGGACGAGCCGCCGTTCGTCGCCGCCGCCCGGCGCACCGCCGAGGAGCTGGGCGTCGCGCCGGCGCTGCTCTGCGAGGCGGGGACGGTCCGCTACGACCTGCCGGACGAGGCCTCCGGGCTGATCGAGCGGGAGTGGAACCACCTGTTCGTCGGGCTGGTCACCGCGCCGGTCGAGCCGGACCCGGAGGAGGTGGACGACTTCGCCTTCGTGACCGCGCAGGAGCTGCGCGAGCTGCGGACGGAGCGGCCGTTCTCGGTCTGGTTCGAGACGGTCTTCGAGGCGGCGCTGCCGGGGATCCGGGAGATCGCCGGGCGGGACTGGTAGCGGTCGCGCCTTCGTGCGGGCGGTCGTCCTCTCGGGGGCGGCCGCCTTCGTGCGAGGGGGCGTTCTCCTGGGGGCGGGCGCCCTCGTGGGGGTGACCGTCCTCGTGGGGGTGGCCGCCCTGGGGCGGGTGGTCGTTCTCGTGGGGGTCGTCGCCTTCGCGGGATCGGCCGTCAGGGGCCGGGCTCCGGGGGGACGGGCAGCGAGGCCCAGATGACCTTGCCGCCCTCCCCCGTGTGCTCGACGTCGCACACCCCGCCGGCCTGCAGGGTGACGCTCTTCACCAGCAGCAGGCCGCGCCCGCCGGTGCGGCCGGTGTCGCTCTCCAGGGCCTTCGGTCGGTACGGGTCGCCGTCCTCGACCGAGATCCGCACCCAGCCCCGGCGCACCGACAGCTCGGTGGTCACCTCGGGTGACAGCTCGGCCGCGTGCCGCACCGCGTTGCCGACCAGCTCGGAGACGATCAGCAGCACGTCGTCCACCAGTTCCTGGTAGCGCACCCCGGTCATGCCCTGGGCCAGCAGGCGGTCGCGCACCGCGTGGCGGGTGCGGGGCACGGAGGCCTCGACGGCGGGCACCCGGAAGTGCCACACGCCCTCGCCGGGGCCGTCGGCGGCCGACCGCCCGCCGGGTTGCCCGCCCGGCCGCCCGACTGGCCGACCGTCCGACCGTCCGTCCGACCGGCTGCCGGGTCTCGGCTCGGCCTTCGCCGACCCGCTGATCTGCTCCACGTCCAGCCGCCCTTCGTCCGCGACCCGGGAATCAGGCGATCCGCTCATGGCGCCCTCGGTCCACAGAGGCTAGGAGAGCGGTCGGTGCGACCGCGCCACCGTCGACAAGTTGCCCGTGTCGGATCGGTTCAGATCGGTTCCGATCGCGGGCGCGGGCGGAACCGATCGTTTGCTTCGCGCTCGCCACCGCTTCGGCCGGGGTTCGAGCGCCCTCGCGAGGCGTTCCAGCCAGTCCGGCCAGGCCGGGCGTCCCCATCGGGGGCGGGCTGCGGGGCGGGCTGCGGGCGGCGCGTGGGGCGGGCCGTGGACCGCGGCCGAGGAAACGCAGGTGAGAAGCACTCCAGAACCCTGGTAATGTTCTCTCTGTCGCCGAGGGGGCGAGAGAAAAACCCCCGGAGCACACACCCCGTCCGGGTGGCGGAATGGCAGACGCGCTAGCTTGAGGTGCTAGTGCCCTTTATCGGGCGTGGGGGTTCAAGTCCCCCCTCGGACACAGCCGAAATTCCCCGTGGAATCCGAAAGGAAGCCACGGGGAATTTCCTTTTCCCGGCCAGGTGCCGGCCCCTCCTCTTGATCCATTGCCCCCGGCGGTGTGGCGTCGGTCTCGTTCGGCGGGTCCAGCCGTCCGAAAGCCGGACACGAGATGGCAACGATCGGGCAGTTTGAGCTTCCTCTGAGGTATTCGCCCCTTTTCGAACCATAGGCTGCTGGGGTTTGTCCGGAATACCGACTCAAAACCGTAAAAGCACCGACACCATCCGCTGAACTCCGAGCGAGAGGACCGATACGTTGAGTGAGCCCGACTCGTTGACGGCATCACACCAGAACTACCGCCGATCGCTCGGAACGATCAGCCTGACCGCGGTCGGGCTGGGATCGATCATCGGTTCCGGCTGGCTGTTCGGCGCCGAGCGGGCGGCCAAGCTGGCCGGGCCCGCCTCGATCCTCGCCTGGGTGATCGGCGCCGCCGTGGCGCTGACCATCGCCCTCACGTACAGCGAGCTGGGGTCGATGTTCCCCAAGGCCGGCGGCATGGTCCGGTACGGCCAGTACTCGCACGGCTCGCTGGCCGGCTACCTGGCCGCCTGGGCCAACTGGATCGCCATCGTCTCGGTCATCCCGGGCGAGGCCACCGCGTCCGTCCAGTACATGAGCTCCTGGCACTACGGCTGGGCCAAGGCCCTGTACGACGGCAAGGAGCTGAGCACCAGCGGCGTCGCACTCGCGAGCGTCCTGCTCCTCGTGTACTTCGCGCTGAACTGGTTCGCCATCACGCTGTTCGCCAAGACCAACACGGCGATCACCGTCTTCAAGGTCGTCGTGCCGACGCTGACCGCCGGCGCGCTGCTCTTCGCGCACTTCGACACCTCGCACTTCACCAACCACGGCGGCTTCGCGCCGAACGGCTGGAGCGCGGTGTTCACCGCCGTGGCGACCTCCGGCATCGTCTGGGCGTTCAACGGCTTCCAGTCGCCGCTCAACCTGGCCGGCGAGGCCCGCAACCCCGGCAAGTCGCTGCCGAAGGCCGTGATCAGCTCGATCCTGATCGCGCTCGTGATCTACATCGCGCTGCAAATCGCCTTCCTGGGCGCCGTTCCGGACGACGGCCTGGCCAAGGGCTGGGGCGGCCTCGGCTACACCTCGCCGCTGGCCGACCTCGCGATGGCCTGGGGCCTCAACTGGCTCGCCATGCTGCTGTACGCGGACGCGTTCGTCTCGCCGTCCGGCACCGGCATGATCTACGCCGCCACCACCTCGCGCATGATCCACGGCGTGCAGGAGAACGGCCACCTGCCGAAGATCTTCGGCAAGGTCGACCCCAGGACCGGCATCCCGCGTCCGGCGCTGGTGCTCAACCTCGTGATCGCCTTCCTGTTCCTCGCGGTCTTCCGCGGCTGGGGCTCGCTGGCCGAGATCGTCTCGGTCGCCACCGTGATCTCGTACATCACCGGCCCGGTCGCCGTGATGGCGCTGCGCCGCCTCGCTCCGGACCTGCCGCGGCCGGTGCGACTGCGTGCCATGCCGGTGATCGCGCCGATCGCCATGGTGTTCGGCTCGCTCGTGCTGTACTGGGCCAAGTGGCCGCTCACCGGCAAGGTCATCCTGCTGATGGCCGCCGGCCTGCCGATCTGGGCCTGGTACGAGCTGCGCAAGCCGTTCGCCGAGCTGAAGCCGCATCTGAAGGCGGGCGCCTGGATGGTCGCCTACCTGTTCGTGATGGCCGGAATCTCCTGGGCCGGCAGCTCCGACTTCGGCGGCCATGCCTACCTGCCGGAGGGCTGGGACCTGCTGATCGTGGCCGGGATCGGGCTGGCGTTCTACTACTGGGGCGTCGCCAGCGCCTGGGCCAACCCCTCGCTGGCCGAGGTGCGCGACGAGCTGGCGGCCGACGCCGAGGCCCTGGCCGGGGCTGGGGCTGGGACCGCCGAGGCCGCGGAGGCTTCGCGGGTCTGAGCGGGTACGCGCTTGGAAGGGCCGGTCGGGCTTCCGACCGGCCCTTCGGCGTTCAAGTGACAGAGTCTGAAATCTGTCATCCGTTCGCTGTCATCTGTTTGCTGTTCGCTGTCGGCCGTTCGTTGTCGTCTGTTCGCTGTCGGCTGTTCGCTGTCGGCTGTCGGCTGTCGGCTGTCAGCTGTCAGCTGTCAGCTGTTCGCCGGCCCGATCAGCCGCGGCGGGCGCGGCGGATGGCGGAGGTGACGACCGGCGGGAGGAGGTCCCTGGCGGCGCGCTTGGCGACGTTGACCGGGCGGCGCGCCTCGGCGGCGCGGGCGCGGCGGACGGCGAGGTCGAGCGCGGCCTCGTCCTGGGCCACGCGGAGCGCGGCGCGGGAGGGCTCCGGCTGTTCCTCGCTGGGGCGCCGCGCGTGGCGGGAGCCGCGGAACGGCCGGATGCCCTCCGAGCTGCCGGTCATCCGCAGCAGCTGCCGGCCGTTCAGGGTCTCGGTGCTGAGCTCGCAGCCGGACGCGAGGTCCAGCCGGTCCAGCAGGTCGCGCTGGAACGGCTCCGGGTCGCCCCAGGTGCCGTAGAACTTGCACTCGGTGAGCATGATCGGCTTGAGGCCGTGGTTGAACACCGCCTCCCAAGTCGCGGCCGCTACCCCGGGGGTGTGCTGGGCGCGGTAGTCGTCCAGCACCACGACGCCCTGGTCCTGCAGGGCGACCCGGGCCACCTGGAGGTCGCCCACCACGTGCTCGTAGAGGTGCGAGGCGTCGATGTGGATGAAGCGGTACGCCCCGGCCGGGATCCGCCCGCCCGCCAGCACGGAGGTCGGGGCCTGGATGATGTCCGGCAGCTCGTCGTGGAAGGACAGGTAGTTGGCCTCGAAGGCCGACCTGGTCAGCGTCTTCCGGTAGGAGATGTCCATCTCGTCGGAGTTCTCCTCGTCCGGTGCGTCCGAGTCGAACAGGTCACAGATGGTGAAGGTCTCGCCGGGCTGGAGGTGCTCGCCGATCACGATCGCACTGCGGCCGAGGTAGGCGCCCATCTCCAGCAGGTCGCCGGTCACGCCCCGCTTCGTCTGCCGCGCCAGGAACCACTCGAAGGAGTGCCGGTCGTGGTCCCAGAACCAACCCGGGACGTCCTCCAACACGGCCGGTACGCCGGGCTGCCGCGATTGGCCCTGCAAGGCGGTGTCGGTCACGGGATGCTCCTTAGCGGTACGGATGACCTGTGGGTTCTGAGCAACATCTCGGCGCGGCGGCGGCCTTCCGGCCAGGAGACGGACCGGATCACCCGGCCGCACACGAGTCGACCCAACACCGACAGTAGGCCCCGCCACGGAGTTCGCTGCAATCTACAGCGGCACCCGGGCGATGAGGAGGGCTTCGGGAGCCCGAATTGCCGAAACGTCGAACCCGCGGGTTCGCGACCGGACGTGAACACGGTCTGTCGGGTGGCGTACGTCCATTGTGTCCCGATCGACCGCTCCGCGTCACCGGTCGCACGGATGATCTTCGTCGCAGTTCCGGCACCTACCGTGGTCGCAGGCGGCCCCACCGGCGGGCCGGAGTGCAGGGAGCGGATCGGCATGACGACAGCACGGGGTGACCGGATGGATCTCCAGGGGAGCGCCCTGGCAGCCGAGTTGGTGGCGATGATGGTCGAGGACAACGCGACCGCACGGCTGGCGCACAGTTCCGACCTGGCAGAACAGGCCGTCTGGCGACGGCTCACCGCCCGCCACGGGGACCGGCTTTCGGAGATCATGGCGGTGCACGGCTGGCCGACCGAGCGGGCCGTCGGCGCCGACGCCGCCCGAGCGGCCTGGCTGGTCGCCCAGCACGCCGACCGTCAACTGGACGTCCAGCGGCGGGCGGTGGAGCTGATGGCCGAGGCGGTGGCGGTCGGCGCCGCGAGCGCCCGGGACCTGGCCTTCCTGGAGGACCGGCTCGCCGTCAACGAGGGGCGCGAGCAGCGCTACGGCACCCAGATCGGCGCGGTGGCGGACGGGCGCCCGGTGCCGTGGCCGTGCGAGGACCCGGAGCGACTGGACGAGCGCCGCGCGCAGGTCGGGATCGAACCGTTCGACGAGTACACGGCGCGGTTCGCTCCCAGGTGACCGTCCGGTCCACGCGGCGGGATCGGCACTTGCGCGCGACCCGCCGGCCGCCTTGACTGACCATCTGACCAGCGCCGTCGGTCAACGGGCGGCTGACCAGCTGAGAGGACGACCTGTGCAGGAGTACGCGGAGTACGACGACCAGTACACCGCGGCGCCTGGCGGCCCTCCGGGGACTCCGGATCGATCGCCGTGCTGAACCCGGCGACGGAGCAGGTGCTCGCCACCCTCCCGGCGGGCGCGGCGGCCGACGTCGACGCCGCCGTGGCGGCGGCCCGCCGGGCGGCCCGCGGCTGGGCCGCCACCACCCGCGAGGAGCGGATCGAGCTGCTGACCCGGCTGCGGGACGGGATCGCCTCCGCCCAGGGCGAGATCACCTCGACCGTGGTCGCCGAACTGGGCGCCCCGGTCGGCTTCGCCGGGGCCGTGCACGCCGGGCTGCCGCTGACCGTGGCGACCTCCTACCTGACGCAGCTGGCCGAGCACCCCTTCGAGGAGCGGATCGGCAACTCGGTGGTGCTCGCCGAGCCGGCCGGGGTGGTCGCGGCGATCACGCCGTGGAACTACCCGCTGCACCAGATCACGGCCAAGGTCATCCCGGCGCTGGCGGCCGGCTGCCCGGTGGTGCTGAAGCCGGCCGAGGACACCCCGCTGGTGGCCCGGCTGTTCGCCCGGCTGGTGCACCAAGCCGGCTTCCCGGCCGGGGTGTTCAACCTGGTGACGGGTACCGGCGCGGTCGCGGGCGCGGCGCTCGCCGCCCATCCTGAGGTGGACGTGGTGTCGTTCACCGGTTCCACCGGCACGGCCTACGGCCTGGCGGGCGGCGTCTGGGCCGCGAACACCGACACCGCCGCCGTCTTCGCCCGCCGGCTCGACACCGGCCAGGTGGACCTCAACGGCGGGCGCTTCAACCCGCTGGCGCCGTTCGGCGGTTACAAGAACTCCGGGCTCGGCCGTGAACTGGGCCGGCACGGGCTGGAGGAGTTCCTGCAGTACAAGTCGTTGCAGTACTAGTGGGGTTGAGCCGGGGCTGCCGCCCAGCAGTTCGGCGGCCCCGGCCCGACCCGCTGGTGCGGCAGCGGTCGGGCCGGGCCGGAACGGCTCAGACCAGGTCGACGCCCGGGTAGAGCGGGAAGGGCGCGAGGAGATCGGCGGCGCGCTTGGCGATGCCGTCGCGGAGGGACTCGTCGAGGGCGTAGTTCGCCTTGGAGGGTGCGCCGTTGGCGGTGGTGGTGGGCGCGGTGCCGCGCAGGACGGTGTCGATCAGGGCGGCGATCTCGTCCATCTCGCCGGTGCCCAGGCCCCTGGTGGTGAGCGCCGGGGTGCCCAGCCGGACGCCCGAGGTGTACCAGGCGCCGTTCGGGTCCTGCGGGACGGAGTTGCGGTTGGTGACGATGCCCGAGTCGAGCAGCGCCGCCTCCGCCTGACGGCCCGTCAGACCGTAGCCGGAGACGTCGGCGAGCACCAGGTGGTTGTCGGTGCCGCCGGTGACCAGCTTGCCGCCGCGGCGCAGCAGGCCCTCGGCGAGCGCCTGGGCGTTGTCGACCACGGCGCGGGCGTAGGCCTGGAACTCGGGGCGGCGGGCCTCGGCGAGGGCGACGGCCTTGGCGGCCATGACGTGCGAGAGCGGGCCGCCGAGCACCAACGGGCAGCCGCGGTCGACGTGTTCGGCGAGCTCGGCGTTGCTGAGCACCATGCCGCCGCGCGGGCCGCGCAGGGACTTGTGGGTGGTGGTGGTGACGATGTGGGCGTGCGGCACCGGGTCGTGGTCACCGGTCAGCACCTTGCCCGCGACCAGGCCGGCGAAGTGCGCCATGTCGACCATGAGGGTCGCGCCGACCTCGTCCGCGATCTCGCGCATCCTGCGGAAGTCCACCAGGCGCGGGTAGGCGGAGTAGCCGGCCACCAGGATCAGCGGGCGGAACTCGCGGGCGGTCTCGCGCAGCGCGTCGTAGTCGATCAGGCCGGTTTCCGGGTCGGTGCCGTAGCTGCGCTGCTCGAACATCTTGCCCGAGATGTTGGGCCGGAAGCCGTGGGTGAGGTGGCCGCCGGTGTCCAGGGACATCCCGAGCATGCGCTGGTTGCCGAGTTCCTGGCGCAGCTGGGCCCAGTCCTGCTCGGTGAGGTCGTTGACGCCCCGCACCTTGGCGCGCTCCAGGGCCGGGCTCTCGACCCGCTGGGAGAGGACGGCCCAGAAGGCGGTGAGGTTGGCGTCGATGCCCGAGTGCGGCTGGACGTAGGCGTGTTGGGCGCCGAACAGCTCGCGGGCGTGCTCGGCGGCGAGCGCCTCGACGGTGTCGACGTTGCGGCAGCCGGCGTAGAAGCGGCGGCCGACGGTGCCCTCGGCGTACTTGTCGCTGAACCAGTTGCCCATGGCGAGCAGGACGGCCGGGGAGGCGTAGTTCTCGCTGGCGATCAGCTTGAGGGAGGCGCGCTGGTCCTCCAGCTCCTGCCCGATGGCGGCGGCGATCCGCGGCTCGACGCCGGCCACGACGTCCAGGGCGGTGCGAAAGGCGGTGTCGGCCGCGGGGCTCGCGGCGGTGTGCGGCTGTGCGGCGGTCAGTTGGGGCTGCTCGGGCTGGGGCTGGGCCATGGCGGTCTCCTGGTGGGGATGCGGACGGCCCAGGCGCTCGGCAACGGACGTGAGGATTCACGGGACCGCTTCCCGATGGTCGATTCCATCCGCACGCGCCAGTCGCGGTCCACCGGGATCGTACCAACACCGCGGAGACCGTGGCGGCCCGGGAGCTGCCGGCGGCGGCGCGCTGAGGGGTCCTCGCCCGGGGCGAAAGGGATCGGCGATGTGGAGGCGATATGCGTTGGCGCGATCACGGGCGGGGCGGTCATGCTCGAGGCGTTCCGGCTTTCGTCAGGGAGGACCAGCACTCATGTCCGGCATGGATCACGGGGGCGTCGACCAGGAGCTCGTCGAAGCGGCCCGGGAGGTGGCCCGGCGGTACGCCCGGGGCGACAACCACACCGTCGCGGCGGCCGGGCGCAACGCCGACGGGCGGATCATCACGGCCCTGAACGCCTACCACTTCACCGGCGGTCCGTGCGCGGAGCTGGTGCTGATCGGGGCGGCGGCGGGCCAGGGGGCGTACGACCTCACCACGGTGGTGGCGGTGGGCGACCGCGAACGCGGGGTGATACCGCCGTGCGGACGCTGCCGTCAGGTGCTGCTCGAGTACTTCCCGGAGCTCGGGGTCATCGTCGGGCAGGGCGCGGAGCTGCGCACCCTGCCGGTGCTGGAGCTGCTGCCGGAGGCGTACGTCTGGGCCGACCACCAGGTGGACTGAGCGGGGGCGGCCGGGCGCCGCCGCGCGCCGCCGTTCGCCCTTCGTTCGGCTGCGCGAGCGCGGCCCCAGGCGTTAGCGTGCTGACGACGTGACGTCGCTCAACGTGCCGCGGCCCAGGAGCCGTGAGATCGCCACCGGAGGGGGCACATTGTCGGACGACCTGCTCATCGCGAAGATCAATCACGGTTTCGACCACCTCGACGCCGACGGGGACGGACTGCTCACCGAGCGGGACCACGTGCTGATGGGCCACTCGGTGGCCCGCTCGCTCGGCCACCAGGAGGGCTCGGAGGCGGAGGCCGTGATCGTCCGCGCCTACCTGACGGTCTGGCACGACCTCCATCTCGCCGGAAAGCCCGCCGGGACGGAGGCGATCACCCGCGAGCAGTTCGTCGCCTCGACCGGCGCGCTCGCCGACGACCCGCAGGCCGCCCGGGAGATCCTCGGCGCCCTGGCCGAGGCCTTCCTCGCCGTCGCCGACGCCGACCGCAGCGGAACGGTGGACGCCGGCGAGTTCTTCGTCTTCCAGCGCGGCCACTTCGCCGGGCTCTGCCGCGACGACGCCGATGAGGCCTTCCGCCGCCTCGACCTGGACGGGGACGGGACGCTGTCGGCGGCCGAGTTCACCAGCGCGATCATCGAGTACTGGACCAGCCGCGACCCGGCGGCGCCGGGGAACTGGTGGACGGGGAAGGCGCCGTACGCGCTCTGACCAGCAGATCTTGACCCGCAGGCCTCCGCCGACCCGCTTCGGGCCGGTGGAGGCCTGCGCGCGCTCCGCGCGTCGGTCAGGCGGCCGGGACGATCCGCTCCACGACGGTCTCGATCAGGGCGGCGAGGCCGTCGACGCCCAACACCTCGGGCAGGGTGAGGTGTTCGAGGATGAGACCGGTCATGGCGAGGTAGAGGACGAGGACGGTCTCGCGGTCGCCGGGAAAGCCCTCGCCCAGGTGGTAGGCGATGTTGGCCTCCAGGTCGTCCCGGATGGTGCCGGTGAGCTGGGCCCGCAGCTCCGGGCGGCGGGTGGCCTCCAGGCGCAGTTCGAGCATCGCGAGGTAGCCGGCCCGGTCGGCGGTGATGCGGCGGAACACGTCGTGCATCAGGGCCGTGACCAGCGCGCGGTCGCGGGGGGCGCGCAGCAGCTCGGCGAGGATGGCCGCGTCCGGGGTGAGCCGCTCGTGGATGCGCCGGGCGGCCTGGTGGAGCAGGTGGTCCCGGCTGGCGAAGTAGTTGGAGGCCGTCCCGGTGGGGACGCCGGCCTGCCCGTCGACCGCGCGGAAGGTGAGGCCGCGGGCGCCCTCGCGGGCGAGGACCTCGATGGCGGCGTCGGCGAGGGCGGTGCGGCGGGCGGGGTTCTGGGCCATGGGGCGATTCTCTCCTGTTCCGTCCGGCGGGTACGCGGGGTGTCGATCGAATCCCCTTGCAACCACTACAGACGAAGTACTATAACTGTCGTGGTTACCGCGACGGGCCGAACCGGCCCGCGCACACCTCGACCTCAAGGACGCGTATGCGCAAGCTCAGCTACTTCGTCGGCGCCACCATCGACGGCTTCATCGCCGCGCCGGACGGCGGCTACGACTTCTACGCCCCGTTCCTCACCGAGGACTACACCCCGACGATCTTCACCGAGTACCCGGAGACCATCGCCACCCCCGGCCGCGCGGCGGTCGGCATCGCGGACGCCCCCAACAAGCGGTTCGACACCGTGCTCCAGGGCCGCGGCAGCTACGACGCCGGGCTGGCCGTCGGACTCACCAGCCCGTACGCCCACCTGCGGCAGATCGTCTTCTCCCGCTCCCTGGAGACCAGCCCGGACCCGGCGGTGGAGGTCACCACCGAGGACCCGCTGAGCGTCGTCCGCCGACTCAAGCAGGAGGACGGGCTCGGCATCTGGCTCTGCGGGGGCGCCGACCTGGCCGGTCAGCTGCTGCCCGAGATCGACGAACTGATCGTCAAGCAGTACCCGGTGGTGGTCGGGTCGGGCATCCCGCTGTTCCGCGCCGGCTTCGAGCCGCGCGCCTTCACGCTCACCGACAGCCGGATCTTCGAGCGGGGGAACGTCGTCCTCACCTACGCGCGGACGTCGCCTTCGGCTTCGACCGACTCCCCGGCCGCCGGCTGACGCTCACCACCAGGCAGACGCCGACCACCACGATCGACCCGCCCACCAGCGTCGGACCGGTCAGCGGCTCGGCCAGGATCAGCCAGCCCAGCAGCACCGCGACCACCGGGTTCACGTACGCGTAGGTGGCGACCAGGGTCAGCGGGGCCGACTGCAACAGCCAGGCGTACGCGGTGAAGGCGAGCAGCGAACCGAACAGCACCAGGTAGCCGAGGGCCAGCCAGGACCGGCCGGAGACGGCCCCGAGGTCCAGCCCGTGCTGCTCACCGCGGGCCAGCCCGATCAGCACGTTGCACAGGCCGCCCGCCAGCATCTGGTAGGCGCTCGCGGCGAGCACGTTGCCCGGCATCGGGATCTTCTTGCTCGCGAACGAGCCGGCCGCCCAGGCCAGCGTCGCGCAGATGATCAGGACCACACCGAGCGGCTCGACGGACCCGCCGATCGCGGGGGCGGACAGCACACCGAGACCGACCAGGCCCAGCAGCACCCCGGCGAGCTCGGCGCGCTTCGGGCGCTCGCCGCCGCCGAAGGCCGTCAGCACGACCATCCACAGCGGGACGGCGGCCACCAGCAGGGCGGCCAGTCCGGACGGGACGGAGGTCTCGCCGAGCACCACCAGGCCGTTGCCGCCGGTCAGCAGCAGCACCCCGACCAGGGCGGCGGAGGCCAGCTGGCGGCCGCTCACCCGCAGGCCGGCCGGGCCCTGGCGGACCAGCAGGTAGCCGAGCAGCAGCAGGCCGGCGGTGAGGAAGCGGGCGGCGGCGGAGAAGAAGGAGGGCATCGTCTCGACCGCGATCCGGATCGCGAGGTAGGTCGAGCCCCAGACCACGTAGACCACCGCGAGGGCGAGCCAGACCGCGCCGGAGAGGCGGGCGGTGGCGGGAACGGTCACGGGGGCGGTCGGGGTGCTGCCGGTGGGGGTGCTGTCGGGGGTCGTCGCCGGTTGTGGGGAGGCGGGTGATGTCATGGGTGTCCCCCTAGGACGGTGCTGGCTGAACATCCGCCATGACAGCGCATCCGCGGCCCGCCGCGCCAGTGGGTATCACCAATCGGTCAGCGGAACGTACCGTGGGCGCTCCCCAGCGAGGAGGTCGAACCCGTGTCCGCGTCCGAGCAGGCCTCACCGATCGAGCCTCCCCTGCCGTTCTTCGTGTACGGCACCCTGCGCAGCGGCGGCCGCAACCACGCCGTCCACCTGGCCGGGCGCTGCAGCGGGATCCGGCCGGCAGTGCTGGACGGCGCCGCGCTGCACGAGGGACCGGGGTACCCGTTCGCGGTGGCGGACGCGACGCCCGGGCGCCGGGTCGTGGGCGAGCTGGTCACCGTGCGCCCGGGCGCGTACGCCGGGGCGCTCGCGGACCTGGACCGGCTGGAGGGCTGCCGGGCGGACGGGACGGGGCTGTACGTGCGGCGGCGGTTGGCGGTGCGGACGGCGGCGGGCGAGCGGCGCGAGGCCTGGGTGTACCTCGCCGGGCCGGCCGCCGAGGCGCGGCTGCGGGCACGGCCGGCGCTGATCGCCTCGGGAGACTGGACGGAAAGGTGAGGGCGGGCGGGTCCGGCCCGGACCTGTGAGGGCGGGCGGGTCCGGCCGACATACCGCCAGGTAGGCTGCCCCGGCCAGCAGGAACGAACGACGAGGAGCCACCCGGTGCCCGAGCTGCCACCTCCGATCACCGTCGTCGGGATCGGGGCCGACGGCTGGCCCGGTCTCGCCGCCGACTCCCGTGCCGCGCTGCGGTCCGCCGAAGTGGTGATCGGCGGCACCCGGCAGCTGGAGCTGCTCCCCCACGAGGAGGTCACCGCCGAGCGCGTCGCCTGGCCGTCCCCGCTGCGCCCGGCCGTCCCCGGGTTGCTCGCCGACCACGCCGGCCGCCGCCTCGCCGTCCTGGCCAGCGGCGACCCGATGTTCTTCGGCATCGGCCGCACCCTCGCCGACACCGTCGGCGCCGAACGGCTGCGCGTCCTGCCGCACCCGTCCTCGGTCTCCTACGCCTGTGCCCGGCTCGGCTGGCCGCTGGAGGCCACCGAGGTGGTCAGCCTGGTCGGTCGACCGCTGGACGCCCTCGCGCTCGCCCTCCACCCCGGGCGCCGCCTGCTGGTGCTCAGCGCCGACGCCGGCACCCCGGCCGCCGTCGCCGCGCTGCTCGCCGAGCGCGGCTTCGGCACCGCCCGCCTGCGCGTGCTCGAACAGCTCGGCTCCCCCGCCGAGCGACAGTTCGACGGCCCCGCCGCCGACTGGCCGCACCCGCCCGGCGACCCGCTGAACCTGATCGCGATCGAACTCGGCGACGGCCCGCGCGGCTCGCTCGTCCCCGGCCTGCCCGACACCGCGTACGAGAGCGACGGCCAGCTCACCAAGCGGCACGTCCGCGCCGCCACCCTGGCCACCCTCGCCCCGTCCCCCGGCGAACTGCTCTGGGACGTCGGCGGCGGTTCCGGCTCGATCGCCATCGAGTGGCTGCGCGCCCACCGGGACTGCCAGGCCGTCACCATCGAGCGCGATCCGGTCCGGGCCGAGCGGATCAGCCACAACGCCGCCGCGCTCGGCGTGCCCCGACTCCGGGTGGTGACCGGCCCGGCCCCCGCCGCACTCGCCGAACTCCCCACCCCCGACGCCGTGTTCATCGGCGGCGGCCTCACCGCTCCCGGCCTGTTGGACAGTTGCTGGGCCGCCCTGCGCCCCGGCGGCCGGCTGGTCGCCAACACCGTGACGCTGGAGTCCGAGGCGCTGCTCACCGAGTGGTACCGGCGCCACGGCGGGGAGTTGGTCAAACTGGCCGTCGCCCACGCCGTCCCGGTCGGCGGCTTCACCGGGTGGCGGCAGGCCATGCCGGTCACCCAGTGGTCCGCCGTCAAGCCCAACACCCCCCAGGAGGACGCCTCGTGACCGTCTACTTCATCGGAGCCGGCCCGGGCGCCGCCGACCTGATCACCCTGCGCGGCCAGCGAATCCTGGCCCGCGCCGAGGTCTGCCTCTACGCCGGCAGCCTCGTCCCGCGCGAGCTGCTGGACGAGTGCCCGCCCGGCGCCCGGCTGATCGACACCGCGCAGCTCAACCTGGACCAGATCACCGCCGAACTGGTCGCCGCACACCGGGCGGGCCAGGACGTGGCCCGGCTGCACTCCGGCGACCCGTCCGTCTTCTCCGCCGTCGCCGAGCAGATGCGCCGCCTGGACGCGGCCGCCGTTCCGTACGAGGTCGTCCCCGGCGTGCCCGCCTTCGCCGCCGCCGCGGCCGCGCTGAAGCGGGAGTTGACGGTGCCGACCGTCGGCCAGACCGTCATCCTGACCCGGATCGCCAAGCGCGCCACCCCGATGCCCGAGGGCGAGGACCTCGCCACCCTCGGCCGCAGCGGCGCCCTGCTGGTGTTGCACCTGGCCGCCGGCTACGTGGACGACGTGGTCGAGCAGTTGCTCCCGCACTACGGCGCGGACTGCCCCGCCGCGGTGGTGGCGATGGCCAGCCGCCCGGACGAGCTGGTGCTGCGCGGCACGCTCGCCGACATCGCAGGGCAGGTCAAGGAGGCGGGTGTGGTGCGCACCGCCGTCATCATCGTCGGCCGCACGCTCGCCGCCGAGCAGTTCCGCGACAGCCACCTCTACTCGGCGGACCGCGAGCGCCCGCACGAGCCCTGCGGCGCATGAGCGGGGCCGCGGCGCACGTCCTGATCCTCGGCGGGACGACGGAGGGGCAGGCGCTGGCCGCCGCGCTGGACGGCCGTCCGTCCCTGCGGGTCACCAGCTCGCTGGCCGGACGCGTCGCCCAACCCCGGCTGCCCGCCGGGGAGGTGCGGATCGGCGGCTTCGGCGGCCCGGACGGGCTGGCCGCCTGGCTGCGCGCCGAAGGGGTGGCGGCCGTGGTGGACGCCACCCACCCGTTCGCCGCCGGGATGTCCCGCAACGCCGCCCTCGCGGCCGCCGCCACCGGTGTGCCGCTGCTGGTGCTGCGCCGCCCCGGCTTCGCGCCCGTCCCCGGGGACCGCTGGCACCTCGTGCCCTCGCTCGCGGCGGCCGCCGAGCTGCTGCCCGGCCTCGGACGGCGGGTCCTCCTCAGCTCCGGCCGGCAGGGCATCGGCGCCTTCGCCCACCTGGACGGGCTGCACTTCCTCGCCCGCTCGGTGGACCCGCCCGAGCCGCCGCTGCCACCCTCGCTCGAAGTCCTGCTGGACCGCGGCCCGTTCACCCTCGACGGCGAGCGGGCGCTGCTGCGCGACCACCGGATCGACGTGGTCGTCACCAAGGACAGCGGGGGCGCCGCGACCGCGCCCAAGCTCACCGCGGCCCGCGAACTCGGCCTGCCGGTGGTCGTGGTGGAGCGCCCGCCGGTGCCGGAGGGCGTACCGGTCGCGGCGGACGTGGCGGGCGCGGTGCGCTGGCTGGAGCGGACGGTCTGAGTCCGGGGCGCGTGCTCAGGCGCGTGTCCGGGCGCGTGCTCAGGCGCGTGTCCGGGCGCGTGCTCAGGCGCGTGTCCGGTGGGTGGAATCTGTCGGGCGGTCGAGGTGGCCGGACTGTCAGGATGGTTCGATGACCGATGACCAGCGCACCGCCACCCTGCGCACCGCCGACGAACGGGCCACCCTGGCAAGCTTCCTGGACTACCAGCGCGACACCCTGGCGATGAAGTGCGCCGGCCTGACCGCCGAACAGCTCCGCACCCGCGTACTGGAACCCTCCGGGCTCTCCCTGCTCGGACTGGTCCGCCACCTCGCCGAGGTGGAGCGCAGCTGGTTCCGCAACGTCCTCAACGATGAATCCCGGCACGGTTTCTGGAAGCACCCCGACGGCACCTTCGCCGAGTTCGACGTCGAGACCGCCGACCCGGAGGAGGCCTTCGCCGTCTGGCGCCGCGAGTGCGACCACGCGCGGGAACTCGTCGCCGCCGCACCGTCGTTTGGACGTCCTGGGCCACTACGGCGAGGAGGTCTTCTCGCTGCGCTGGATCCTCACCCACATGATCGAGGAGTACGCCCGCCACAACGGCCACGCCGACCTCCTGCGCGAGCACCTCGACGGCAGCACCGGCGAGTAGCGCAGCGACGCCGGGGCCGGCGGGTGCTGGTGCGCTGCCGGTCGGGCTACAACCGCTCGGGCCTGGTGGTGGCGCAGGCGCTGGTCGAGCTCGGGTACGGCACGGACGAGGCGGTCCGGCTGGTGCGGGAGCGGCGTTCGCCCTGGGCGCTGAACAACCCGGTGTTCATGGACTACCTGAACACCGGGTTGGACGTGGCAGTGTTGCTGACCGGCCTCGACGGGTGAGGCCGGTCAGCGCGGTGATCCTCCGTCAGATGTCGCGGAAGGTCTCGATCTGGGCGCCGATCGAGTTGAGGCGCTCGGCGAGGTCCTCGTAACCGCGGTTGATGACGTAGACGTTGCGCAGCACGGAGGTGCCCTGGGCGGCGAGCATCGCGAGCAGGATGACCACGGCGGGGCGCAGCGCGGGCGGGCACATCATTTCGGCGGCGCGCCAGCGGGTCGGGCCCTGAACCAGCACCCGGTGCGGGTCGAGCAGCTTGACGTCCGCGCCGAGCCGGGTCAGCTCGGTGAGGTAGATCGCGCGGTTGTCGTAGACCCAGTCGTGGATCATCGTGGTGCCGTGGGCGGCCGCGGCGATGGCGGCGAAGAACGGCACGTTGTCTATGTTGATGCCGGGGAACGGCATCGGGTGGATGGTGTCGATCGGCGCGGTCAGCTTGGAGGGGCGCACGGTGAGGTCGACCAGGCGGGTCTGGCCGTTGTGGGCCCGGTACTCGGGGGTCCGGTCGTAGTCGAGGCCCATGCCCTCCAGCACCGCGAGCTCGATCTCCAGGAACTCGATCGGCACCCGGCGGATGGTCAGCTCGGAGGAGGTGACCACGGCGGCGGCGAGCAGGCTCATCGCCTCCACCGGGTCCTCGGCCGGGGTGTAGTCGACGTCGCAGGTGATCTGCGGGACGCCGTGGACGGTGAGGGTGGTGGTGCCGATGCCCTCGATCCGGACGCCCAGCTTCTCCAGGAAGAAGCAGAGGTCCTGGACCATGTAGTTGGGCGAGGCGTTGCGGATGACGCTGACGCCGTCGTGCCGCGCGGCGGCCAGCAGGGCGTTCTCGGTGACGGTGTCCCCGCGCTCGGTCAGCACGATGGGGCGGTCCAGCGGGGTGCCCGGCTCGACCGAGGCGTGGTAGGCGCCGCCGGTGGTGGCGACCTCCAGGCCGAAGCGGCGCAGCGCGGTCAGGTGCGGCTGGACGGTGCGGGTGCCGAGGTCGCAGCCGCCCGCGTACGGGATGGCGAAGCGCTGGGCGCGGTGCATCAGCGGGCCGAGGAACATCAGCACGCTGCGGGTGCGGCGGGCGGCCTCGACGTCCATCGCGGCGAGGTCGAGCTCGGCGGGCGGGGTGAGTTCGAGGTCGCGGCCGTCGTTCAGCCAGCGGCTCTTGACGCCGATGCTGGTGAGCACCTCGAGGATGCGGTAGACCTCCTCGATCCGGGCGACGCTGCGGATCGTGGTGCGGCCGGTGGTCAGCAGCGAGGCGCACAGGATCGCGACGCAGGCGTTCTTGCTGCTGCGGACGTCGATGGCGCCGGAGAGCCGGGTGCCGCCGGTGACGCGCAGGTGCATCGGGCCGGAGTAGCCGAGGGAGACGATCTCGCTGTTGAGGGCTTCGCCGATGCGGGCGATCATCTCAAGGCTGACGTTCTGCTTGCCCTGTTCGATGCGGTTGACCGCGCTCTGGCTGGTGCCGAGTGCCTCTCCGAGCTGCGCCTGGGACCAGCCGCGGTGCTGGCGCGCGGTACGGATGAGAGTGCCGATACGGGTGAGGTAGTCGCCTGTCACTCGGCAGACCATATCTCATGGTTGAGATGACGACGGAATCAAGGGCGAGCGTGATGCCACTTTTGTCCGTTTCCTACGCCGCATGAATGTCAGATCTTCACATCACCACGCGAAAGTGTTGAGGTTTCGCTGAGCAGGGCGCACACCCGACTCGACGCGCTCAGCGGGCGAACGGTTCCGTTTTGACGTCAGGAGCCGAGCGGTTCCGCCCGGCCGACGATGGTGCCCGCGCGGTCGATGCAGATGACGTCCACCGCGACGGGCGAACCGAGCAGCACGCCGAGCGCCGTCGCCCGGGCCGCCTCGGCGACCAGGTCACCGAGCGGCACCTCGGCCGTCCGGCAGAGTTGCACCGCCTCCAGCCCGGTGTTGGCCGCCGCCACCGCCGCGACCAGCTCCTCGTCCGCCCCGCCGCGCCGGGCCAGTTCGGCCAGGTACCCCTTGTCCACCTGGGAGCGCGCCGAGTGCAGGTCGAGGTGGCCGTAGGCGAGCTTGGAGAGCTTGGCGAAGCCGCCCGCGATGGTCAGCCGCGGCACCGGGTGGCGCTTGAGGTACTTGAGGACGGCCCCGGCGAAGTCGCCCATGTCGAGCAGCGCGTCCTCGGGCAGCCCGTGCACCGCGACCGCGACCTTCTCCGAGGTCGAACCGGTGCAGCCCGCCACGTGGGTGCGCCCGGCCGCCCGGGCCACGTCCACCCCGCGGCGGATGGAATCGATCCAGGCCGAGCAGGAGTAGGGGACGACGATCCCGGTGGTGCCGAGGATGGACAGGCCGCCGAGGATGCCGAGGCGGGGGTTCCAGGTCGAGCGGGCGATCTCCTCGCCGTGGTCGACGGAGACCTCGACCACCACGTCCCCGCTGCCACCGTGCGCCGCCGCCACCTCGGCCACGACCTCGCGGATCATCTGCCGGGGCACCGGGTTGATCGCGGGCTCGCCGACCGCCAGCGGCAGGCCCTCCTTGGTGACCGTCCCGACGCCGGGGCCGGCCCGGAACACCACCCCGGCGCCGGGTTCGCCGGGCCGTACGGTCGCGCGGACCAGGGCGCCGTGGGTCACGTCGGGGTCGTCGCCGGCGTCCTTGACCACCCCGGCCATGGCGCTGACCCGTTCCTCGCCGGAGGGGGTCGGCTGCTCGGCCGCATTCGGCTGCTCGGCGCTCGTGGCCGGCGGCTCGGCCACGGTCAGCTGCTCCGCGGCGAGGGCGAAGGCGGGCTGCTGGCCCTTGGGGAGGGTGATGGTGACCGGATCCGGGAACTCGCCGGTGAGCAGCGCGGTGTACGCGGCCTTGGTGGCGGCAGTGGCGCAGGCGCCCGTCGTCCAGCCGTGTCGCAGCCCGCTGCTCTTCAGCTGGCCGGCCCGGCCTCCCGCCTCGGCACCCGCTGCGGCCACCTGCGCCTCGCTTCCGCACTGCCGGGGCGGCGCGCACCGCCCCTCGTCCCGTCGGCGGCCGCACCGGCCGTCGCCGCCGATTTTCCCCCATCCGTCCGGCTGCGCCCCGACCGGGGGTCGGCCGACTCCGCCGTGGGCGGGCCGGGGTGCTCGACGGTGGGCCCGCGTTCCCGAAGAGTTCTCCGCCCGGGCCTAACGCCCGGCGACTACCCATGGGTAATCTGGCGGTCCGCCAGAAGCGGGTTCATGACACTCAGGTCCGGTGGGCGGGACGTTACTTCCCGGCCGGGCCGTCAGCATGTGGGGGTTTTTGTGGCAGGCATGAAACGACGTACGTTCATCACCGGTACGTCGGTGGCCGCCGCCTGGTCGGCCCTGTCCTTGGGCGGCGCGCAGCTCGCCTCGGCCGCGACGCGGGACCGGGCGCTGGCGACCACGGCCGCGCGGGCGGTCAACACCGCCGGGACGACCTTGGAGCAGGTGGCCACGCCGTCCGGCACCGGTTCCTACAAGCGGCTCACGGCGGGGCCGGGGTGGCCGCTGGTGGTGCGCGGGGAGCTCGCGGCGCCGGGCGCCGGGCGGGACGACCGCCGCACCGGGCTGGCCAGCTTCGTCCAGTTCAGCGACCTGCACCTGGTGGACACCGAATCCCCGGTGCGCTTCGAGTTCCTGGCCAAGTACAACGACAGCGCCTACCGGCCGCAGGAGGCCCTGAACGCCCGGGGCGTCTCGGCGCTCGTGGAGCGGGTCAACTCGCTCGACGGCGGTCCCTACACCGGGATGCCGTTCAGCATGGTGATGGCCACCGGTGACAACACCGACAACCACGAGCTGGCCGAACTCGACTGGTACCTCACCGTCATGGGCGGTGGGCGGATGGCCCAGAACACCGGCGACCCGACCCGCTACGAGGGCGTGCAGAACTCCGGCAACTCGGGCTTCTGGAACCCCGAGGTCGCCTACGCCGACGTCTACAAGGCGAAGGGCTTCCCGCAGATACCCGGCTTCCTGTCCGCGGCCGGCCGGCCCTTCGACGCGCCGGGCCTGAAGACCCCCTGGTACACCACGGTCGGCAACCACGACGACAGCATCGAGGGCTCGCTGCCGGACTTCGGGCTGCTGAACGACCTCTACACGGGCGGGCTCAAGCTGGAGGGCTGCGACGACGCGACCGCCGCCCAGCTGATGGACTCGCTGCGCCGCGACCCGGCGGGCGCCGTACTGCTGCTCGCCAAGCTGCTCGCGAACGGCGAGGCGGTGCGCCGGGTGACCCCGGACGAGCGCCGGCACCCGTTCACCCTCAAGGAGTTCGCCAAGGCCCACCTCAACCCGGCCGTCACCGGCGCCGGTCCGTTCGGGCACGGCTTCACCTCGGACATGGTGGGCAGCGGCAAGCTCTACTACACCTTCCGGATCTCGGAGAAGGTGGTCGGCATCAGCCTGGACACCACCAACCAGGCCGGGTTCGCCGACGGTTCGCTCGGCACCGCGCAACTGCGCTGGCTGGAGCAGCAGTTGAAGGATCACAGCGGGCACTGGTACGACACCAACGGGAACCGGGTCACGGGTGGCAGCACCGACGACGTGATCCTCGTCTTCAGCCACCACACCAGCGGCTCGATGGGCAACCTGCTGCCGGACCCGCGCAACATCTTCGAGAAGCGGCACGACGGCAACGAGCTGGTCGCGCTGCTGCAGCGTTACCCGAACGTGGTCGCCTGGGTGAACGGGCACACCCACATGAACAAGATCACGGCGCACGGGCACGCGGTGCCGGAGCGGGCGTTCTGGGAGATCAACACCGCCTCGCACATCGACTACCCGCAGCACGGCCGCATCATCGAGATCGCGGACAACGGGGACGGCACGCTGTCGCTGTTCACCACGCTGATCGAGTCCTCCGCGCCGTACACGACGGACTTCGGCAGCACCTCGGACGCCAACCTGGCGGCGCTGTACCGCGAGCTGTCGTACAACGACCCGAACGGGAGGGTCTCCGCCCTGCTGGGCGCCGGGGAGGACCACAACACCGAGCTGCTGATCACCAAGCCGACCCGATGACGCGGTCGGAGCGGGCCGCGCGGGCGTGATCGCCGACGGATAGCGGAGAACGGCGGACCGCGCGGAGGGCGGACGGCGGACGGCGAACAGAAGACGGAAGACAGAAAACAGATGACAGCTAACAGATGATGAAATCTGTCAGCTGTCATCTGTCATTCGTCCGCCGTCACGCCGTCGCCGTCACGCCTCCGGGTACCGCCGGGGCGTCCAGACGACCTCCACGCCGCCGCCCCGCTCGACCGCCTGGGTCTGCGAGGAGCCGATCAGCAGGATGGTCCGCATGTCGACCAGCGCCGGGTCCAGCTCGCCCAGCCGGACGATCCGGATCCGCTCGGTCGGCCCGCCGACGTCGCGGGCCATCACCACCGGGGTCTCCGGCGCGCGGTACTCCAGCAGCAGCTCCCGGGCGAGGCCGACCTGGATGGTGCGGGACTTCGAGCCCGGGTTGTACAGCGCCAGCACGAGGTCCGCCTCGGCGGCGGCGCGCAGCCGCTTCGCCACCACGTCCCAGGGCTTGAGCCGGTCCGACAGGGACACCACCGCGTAGTCGTGCCCCAGCGGGGCCCCGGCCCGGGAGGCGGCCGCGTGGGCGGCGGTCATCCCGGGGACGATCCGCACCGGCACGTCCCGGTAGTCCGGCTCGCAGGCGACCTCCAGCACGGCGGTGGCCATCGCGAAGACGCCCGGGTCGCCCGAGGAGACCACGCAGACCCGGTGCCCGCGCCGGGCGAGGTCCAGGGCGAATTCGGCGCGCTCCGACTCCACCTTGTTGTCCGAGCCGTGCCGCCGCTGCCCCGGCCGCTCCGGCACCCGGTCCAGGTAGGTGGTGTAGCCGACCAGGTCGGTGGCCTCGGCCAGTGCGCCGCGCGCCTCGGGGGTGAGCCAGAGCGGTCCGGCCGGCCCGGTGCCGACCACGGTCACGCTGCCCACGCCGTCCGCGAGCCGTACGGTCGGCTCCAGCGGCGCGACCTTGCTCGGCAGCACCGCGACCGAGAAGTACGGCACGCTCTCCCCGTCGACCTCGGCGAGCGGCGCGATGCGCTCCCCGTCCATGAAGGCGCGCTCGACGTACTGGGCGTCGTCCAGTCGCCCCGCCCGCTCCAGCGCCCGCCGGACGGCCGGGAAGGTGCGCCCGAGCTTCATGATCACGGCGGAGTCGGCGGAGGCGATCCGCGCGGTCAGCTCCTCCTCGGGCAGGGTGCCCGGGATGACGGTGAGCGTCTCCTCGGCCTCGGTCAGCGGCTGTCCGAGCCGGGCCGCCGCCGCGCTGACCGAGGTCACGCCGGGCACCACCTCGGTCGGGTAGCGGTGCGCGAGCCGCTTGTGCATGTGCTGGTACGAGCCGTAGAACAGCGGGTCGCCCTCGGCGAGGACGACGACGTCGCGACCGGCGTCCAGATGGGCGGCCAGCCGGGCGGCGGCCTCCTCGTAGAACTCGTCCAGCGCGCCCCGGTAGCCGCCGGGGTGGTCGGTGGTCTCGACGGTGAGCGGGTAGACCAGCTTCTCCTCGATCTGACCACCGGTCAGGTAGCGTTCGGCGATCGAGCGCGCGATGGACCGGCCGTGCCGGGCGCTGTGGTACGCCACCACGTCGGCCTTGCCGATGAGTTCGGCGGCGCGGACGGTCACCAGCGACGGGTCGCCCGGGCCGAGCCCGACGCCGTACAGTCGACCGGGCGTGGTCTGAGGCGCCGTCACTCTTCCTCGCTCGCAATCGCGTTGATGGCGGCGGCGGCGATCGCGCTGCCACCGCGCCGGCCGCGCACCACCAAGTGCTCCAGGCCGGAGGGGTGTTCGGCCAGGGCCTGCTTGGACTCGGCGGCACCGATGAAGCCCACCGGGACGCCGATCACCGCGGCCGGCCGCGGCGCGCCCGCCTCGATCATCTCCAGCAGCCGGAACAGCGAGGTCGGCGCGTTGCCGACGGCGACCACCGCGCCCTCCAGCCGGGGCAGCCACAGCTCCATGGCCGCCGCGCTGCGGGTGTTGCCCATCTTGCGGGCGAGTTCCGGCACCGACGGGTCGGTGAGGGTGCAGATCACCTCGTTGTCGGCGGGCAGCCGCTTGCGGGTGACTCCGCTCGCGACCATGTTGACGTCGCAGAGGATGGGCGCACCGGCGTGCAGCGCCGCGCGTGCCGAGGCGACCACGCCGGGCGAGTACACCAGGTCCTCGACCAGGTCGGTCATCCCGCAGGCGTGGATCATCCGCACCGCGACCTGGGAGACGTCCGCCGGGAGGGCGGCCAGATCGGCCTCCGCACGGATGGTGGCAAAGGACTGGCGGTAGATGGACGCGCCGTCCTTCTCGTACTCGATCAATTCGTGGTCCTCCTGGCCTCGGCGACCGCCTCGGCCGTCTCCTCGTTCCTCACGTCCACGGGAACGCCCGCGGTCGTGGTGGGCCCGTTCACCGTCACCCGGTAGCCGTGCCCCGTGGCGAGCACGTCCACCCACCGCCCGGCCGGATGGCCGCAGCGCCGTTCACAGCCGGACCAGTGGACGGGCAGTCCGCCGCTCCTCGCCCCCGCTGCTGCCGCCGTCTCCTTCTCCAACGCCCGGGCCGCGTCGGCCCTTACGTCGGCCAGGGACTTGGCGCAGCCCGGCAGCCCGGTGCAGGCGGTGGCCCGCTCCCAGGCCGAGCCGGGCTCGATCCGGAACCCGGCCGCCGCCAGCGCGGGCAGCCGGTCGGCCGGGGCTCCGGGCAGCACCGCGCCGCGCCAGGGGGTCAGCCGCAGTTCGCCGGCCGAGGCGGCGACCAGCGCGCGCCACTGCGCGGCGCTCGCCCGCCCGAAGCGCATGCCCACCGAGAGCCCACCGCGCAACGCGCCGACGGGGGCGGCGCCGGCGGACGAGACGGCGGCGGACGAGACGGCGGTAGGCAGCGGTACGGAGCCCGCCGGCAGCAGGTCGGGCACCTCGCGCAGGTGCCAGGCCTTGCGGCCACTGCCGCGCAGCGCGTCCAGGAAGGCGTGGGCCGCGTCCAGCACGGCCGTCACCTCCTGCCCGGCCTCGACCGGGTGTCCGTGGGTGGCCCGCCCGAGGCGCAGCAGCGCGGGGCCGGCCGAGGCCGCACCCAGCGAAGTCCCGCCCGCCGAAGTCCCGCCGCCCGAAGTCCCGCCGCCCGAAGCTGCGATCAATGTCACATCAGCGTCGAGCGCGGCGACGTCGCCCCGCCCGTCGTCCAGCGCGAACAGGAACTTGCCGGAGAGTCCGGCCGCCCAGTCGCTCGCGCACAGCCGCGCGTCCAGTTCCCGTACCCAGGCCTGCACGTCGGCGCTTCCGAGGTCGTCCAGCCCGGCCAGCGGCGAGGCGACGATGTTGCGCACCCGCTCGTGGGTGTCCGAGGGCAGCAGCCCGACGGCGCGCAGCCGCTCGGCGAGTTCCGCCCCGCAGTCCGGGGCCAGGCCGCGGAGTTGGACGTTTCCGCGCGAGGTGGTCTCCAACTCCCCGTCGCCCAGGGCCTCGGCCGCCTCGGCCAGGGCCAGCGCCTGACGTTCCGTCAGCAGACCGCCGGGCAACCGGACCCGGGCGAGTCCGCCGTCGTCGGCGGTGTGCAGGCGAAGCGCCCCTGGGCAGGCGTCCGCACGCCCCCGGTCGGGCACGGCGGCGCCCGGCGCGGTGGCGTCGGGTGTCGGTGGCATGGCGGCGAGCATACAGATGATCCGATCGGTTGCCTCCGTCCGCTGCATCACACCCAGCAGCACACCGGGCACCCCACGCCGCGCCCCCAGGGGCACCCTGCGCCCGTCCGTGCGCAGGGCGACGGCCCGCTCGCGTGCCGGGCGACGACCCGTCCGTGCGCCGGGCGAGGTGAAGGCGGCTCTCCCCGAGGTCAGTCGCACCCCGTACGATGCTCGCGGGCGGTCCCAGCGGGCCGCCCGCACGCCAGCGACGGCGCAGGGGAGGAAACCGGTGCAAGCCCGGTGCGGTCCCGCCACTGTGACCGCGGCTCACCGGGAAGCCGGTCGGCCGCGGGAGCCAGGAACTCCCGCCGTCCTCCACCGGCCCGGGGCGCGGACCCCGAGGAAGGCAGAAATGCACCACCGCTGTCGCACGCCCGCGCCCGTTCCCTCGGCCACCACCGCGGCCGCCCCGGCCACCACTGCGGCCATCCTGGCCACCGACGAGGCCGGGAGGGCCTTCGCATGATCCTGCTGCTGTCGACGTCCGACACCGACCTGCTCAGCGCCCGCGCCTCGACGGGCCCGGTCCCGTACCGGCTCGGCAACCCGGCCCGGCTGACCCCCGAGGACCTGCCCGCGCTGCTGGAGGGCACCGAGCTGGTCGTGGTCCGTCTGCTCGGCGGACGCCGCGCCTGGCAGGAGGGCCTGGACGCACTGCTGGCCGGCCCCCGCCCGGTGGTGGTGCTGACCGGTGAGCAGGCCCCCGACGCCCAGTTGATGGAGCTGTCCACCGTCCCGGCCGGCATCGCCGCCGAGGCGCACGCCTACCTCGCCCACGGCGGGGCGGCCAACCTGGCCGAGCTTGGCGCCTTCCTCTCCGACACCGTGCTGCTGACCGGCCACGGCTTCGCCCCGCCCGCCTCCGCCCCCGCCTGGGGCCCGCTGGAGCGCGAAGCCCGCAGCGATGGCAACCGCGGAGACGACACCCGCGGCGCTGACGTCCCCACGATCGCCGTGCTCTACTACCGGGCCCACCACATGAGCGGCAACACCGCCTTCGTGGAGACGCTCTGCCGGGCCATCGAGGACCAGGGCGCCCGGGCCCGGGCCTACTACTGCGCCTCACTGCGCGGCGCCGAACCCGAGCTGCTGGCCGAACTGGGCGCGGCCGACGCCATCGTCACCACCGTGCTCGCCGCCGGCGGCACCCGCCCGGCCGACGCCCAGGCCGGCGGGGACGAGGAGGCCTGGGACGCCGGCGCGCTGGCCGCCCTCGACCGCCCGATCCTGCAGGCGCTCTGCCTCACCTGGTCGCGCGCCCAGTGGGAGGCCAGCGACGACGGCCTGTCCCCGCTGGACACCGCCACCCAGGTCGCGGTGCCGGAGTTCGACGGCCGGCTGATCACCGTCCCGTTCTCCTTCAAGGAGCTGGACGAGGACGGCCTGACGGTCTACGCCGCCGACCCGGAGCGCGCCGCCCGCGTCGCCGGCACCGCCGTCCGCCACGCCCGGCTGCGCCACGTCCCGGCCGCCGAGCGCCGCCTCGCGCTGGTGCTGTCCGCCTACCCGACCAAGCACGCCCGGGTCGGCAACGCCGTCGGCCTGGACACCCCGGCCAGCGCCGTCCGGCTGCTGCACCGGCTGCGCGAGGAGGGCATGGACCTCGGGACCGACCTGCCGGGCCTGGACGACGTCGCCGCGAGCGGGCGAGTCACAGCCCACGAGGGCGACGCGATCATCCACGCCCTGATCGCCGCCGGCGGCTACGACCAGGACTGGCTCACCGAGGACCAGCTGGCCCGCAACCCGGTCCGCATCCCCGCCGCCGACTACCGCCGCTGGTACGCCACGCTCCCCCAGGGCCTGCGCGACCAGGTCGAGCAGCACTGGGGCCCGGCCCCCGGCGAGCTGTACGTCGACCGCTCGCAGAACCCGGACGGCGACATCGTGCTCGCCGCGATCCGCTCCGGGAACCTGCTGGTGCTCATCCAGCCGCCGCGCGGCTTCGGCGAGAACCCGGTCGCCATCTACCACGACCCCGACCTGCCGCCGAGCCACCACTACCTGGCCGCCTACCGCTGGATCGCGGCCGCCCAGGAGGACGGCGGGTTCGGCGCCCACGCCGTCATCCACCTCGGCAAGCACGGCAACCTGGAGTGGCTGCCCGGCAAGACCGCCGCGCTGTCCGCCGAGTGCGGCCCGGACGCCGTCCTCGGCGACCTCCCGCTGATCTACCCCTTCCTGGTCAACGACCCGGGCGAGGGCACCCAGGCCAAGCGCCGCGCCCACGCCACGCTCGTCGACCACCTCGTCCCGCCGATGGCCCGCGCCGACTCCTACGGCGACATCGCGCGCTTGGAGCAACTGCTCGACGAGCACTCCAACATCGCCGCGATGGACCCGGCCAAGCTGCCCGCGATCCGCGCCCAGATCTGGACCCTGATCCAGGCCGCCAAGCTGGACCACGACCTCGGCCTGGAAGAGCGCCCCGAGGACGACGGCTTCGACGACTTCCTGCTGCACGTCGACGGCTGGCTGTGCGAGGTCAAGGACGCCCAGATCCGCGACGGTCTGCACGTCCTCGGCCAGGCCCCGGTCGGCACCGACCGGGTCAACATCGTGCTCGCCATCCTGCGCGCCCGGCAGATCTGGGGCGGCGTCAACGCCCTCCCCGGCCTGCGCGAGGCGCTCGGCCTGGACGAGGCGGCGCTCACCCTCGGTGCCACCGACGCGGCCGAGGCCCAGGCCCGTGCGCTGGTGGAGGCGATGGAGGCGGCGGACTGGGCGCCCGAGGCGGTGGAGAAGGTCGCCGCGGGGTTCCCGGAGGCCGTCCGCGAGGTGCTCGCCTTCGCCGCCACCCAGGTGGTGCCGCGCCTGGCCGCCACCACCGACGAGCTGGACGCCGTGCTGCACGCGCTCCGGGGCGGCTTCGTCCCGGCCGGTCCGTCCGGCTCCCCGCTGCGCGGCCTGGTCAACGTGCTGCCGACCGGCCGCAACTTCTACTCCGTCGACCCGAAGGCCGTCCCCAGCAAGCTCGCCTGGGAGACCGGCCAGGCGCTCGCCGCCTCGCTGGTCGACCGCTACCGGGCCGACAACGACGGGGCCTACCCGCCCTCGGTCGGGCTCTCGCTCTGGGGCACCAGCGCGATGCGCACCGCGGGTGACGACATCGCCGAGGCCTTCGCCCTGCTCGGCGTCCGCCCGGTCTGGGACGACGCCTCGCGCCGGGTCACCGGCCTGGAGCCGATCCCGCTCGAGGAGCTCGGCCGCCCGCGCATCGACGTCACGCTGCGCATCTCCGGTTTCTTCCGGGACGCCTTCCCGCACGTCGTCGCCCTGCTGGACGACGCGGTGCGCCTGGCCGCCGCCCAGGAGGAGGCCGCCTCGGACAACTTCGTCCGGGCGCACGTGCAGGCCGACCTCGCGGTGCACGGCGACGAGCGCAAGGCCACCGTCCGCGTCTTCGGCTCCCGCCCGGGCACGTACGGCGCCGGCCTGCTCCAGCTGATCGACAGCCGGGACTGGCGCACCGACGCCGACCTCGCCGAGGTGTACACCGTCTGGGGCGGCTACGCGTACGGCCGGGGGCTGGACGGGCGCCCGGCGCGCGAGGAGATGGAGACCGCGTACAAGCGGATCACCGTCGCCGCGAAGAACACCGACACCCGCGAGCACGACATCGCCGACTCGGACGACTACTTCCAGTACCACGGCGGCATGGTGGCCACCGTGCGCGCCCTCACCGGCAAGGCCCCGACCGCCTACATCGGCGACTCGACCCGCCCGGAGACGGTCCGCACCCGCACCCTGACCGAGGAGGCCGCCCGCGTCTTCCGCGCCCGGGTGGTCAACCCGCGCTGGATCGAGGCGATGCGCCGCCACGGCTACAAGGGGGCCTTCGAGATGGCCGCGACGGTCGACTACCTGTTCGGCTACGACGCCACGACCGGCGTGGTCGCGGACTGGATGTACGAGAAGCTGACCCAGGAGTACGTCCTCGACCCGGTCAACCGCGAGTTCCTGGCGGGCGCCAACCCGTGGGCGCTGCACGGGATCAGCGAGCGCCTGCTGGAGGCGGCGAGCCGCGGGCTGTGGGAGCAGCCGGACCCGGAGCTGATCGAGCAGCTGCAGGCGGCGTTCCTGGAGACCGAGGGCGACCTGGAGGGCGACGAGGGCTGACGAGGGCCGAGGCCCCGGCGACCGAGCGGCGGCCGCCGTCTTCCCCAGGGGGAGGCGTCAACCGCGCGTGACGCCATCTGGCACGGACCGCCACCCGAGCGGACAATGCGGGGCATGTCACGCCGCATCGCCACCGTCAGCCCGGCCCGGAGCACGGCCCCCACGGAGCAGCGGGGGCCGCGCGCGCCCCACCGGTACCGGGCGCGGTTCGGGGCGCTGGCCGCCGGGGCCGTACCGGTGGTGGCGTTCCCGGCGCCGGGGCAGGCATGGCTCGCCTGGGTCGCACTCGTCCCGGGGCTGCTGCTGATGCAGCGGGCGCCGTCCGGGCGGGAGGCGGCGGTGCGCGGGTGGTGGTTCGGGGCGGGGTTCATCCTGACCGCGATGTACTGGCTGGTGCCGTCCATCGGGCCGGCGCTGCCGGTGCTCGCGGTGCTGTTCGGGGCGCTGCAGGCCGCCGTCGGGTACGCGGTGCACCGCCTGCTGCACCCGCCGCTGACCACCCGTCGGGCGCTGCTCGCGCTGCTGGTCGTCCCGGCGGTGTGGGTGACCACCGAGTACGCGCGGTCCTGGCACGCGCTCGGCGGGCCGTGGGCGCTGCTCGGCGCCACCCAGTGGCAGCACCCGGCGGTCCTCGGGCTGGCCTCGGCGGGCGGGATCTGGCTGGTCAGCGTGGCGGTGGCGGCGGTGAACACCGGCGTGCTGATCGCGCTGACGGCGGTGCACTGGCGGCCCCGGGCGGCCGCGGCGCTGGTGACCGTCCTGGTGCTGGCCGCCGGTCCGCTGCTGTTCGCGCTGCGCCCGGCGCCGGAAGGGGCCGGGGCGGTGACGGTGGCGCTGGTCCAGCCCGGCATCGTCGAGGACCCGCAGGCCCGGTTCGGGGCGAGCGCACGGGACACCGCCGCCCTGGTCCGGCAGCGGGTGGACTTGGTGGTGTGGGGCGAGAGCAGCACCACCGCCGACCTGGACCGCGACCCGGCCGCACTGGACGCGCTGCGCCGACTCGCCGCCACCACCGGCGCCGAGGTGATGGCCGGGGAGGACGCCCGCAAGGCCGACGGGCGGATCTCCAAGGACGCGGTGCTGGTCTCCCCGTCGGGGGTGGTGGACCGCTATCGCAAGATCCGGCTGGTGCCCTTCGGCGAGTACATCCCGCTGCGGCCGGTGCTCGGCTGGGTCGCCGGGGTCAGCCGGGCGGCGGGCGAGAACCGGGCGCCCGGCACCGCCTTCCACGTGCTGCCGGCCACCGACCGCTCGGGCCGGCCGCTGCCGGTCGGCGCGCTGATCTGCTTCGAGTCGGCCTTCCCGGACATGGCGCGCACCGCGGCGCGGGAGGGCGCCCGGGTGCTGGTCTACCAGTCCTCGACCTCGACCTTCCAGCGCACCTGGGCGCCCGAGCAGCACGTCGCGCTGGCGGCGATCCGGGCCGCCGAGACCGGGCGCCCGGCCGTCCAGGCGTCGCTGACCGGGGTCTCCGCGGCCTTCGACGCCCAGGGTCGGGAGCTGGCCCGGCTGGGCACCGGCGGCACCGGCGCGCTGACCGTGCGCCTGCCGCTCACCGCGCCCGGGACGGTGACCTGGTACGACCGGATCGGCGACGTGGTGCCGGTGGGCGCGCTGCTGGTCACGGTGGGCGCGACGGTGGCGGGCTGGCGCTCGCGCGCCGGGCGGCCGACGGCCGGGCCGGCCGCTCAGCCCGTCGGCTAGTTTTCTGCTTCTGCTTCCGCGGCGTCGCGGTAGATGCCGAACGCGGCGCCCTGGGCGTCGCGCAGCACGGCGATCCGCCGGCCGCCCGGCATGGAGACGGCGGGCATCAGCACGCCCGCGCCCATGGCGACCGCGCGGCTGACGGTGTTGTCGGCGTCGGCGACCGAGAAGTACGGCAGCCAGTGCGGCGGCACCTGGGGCGGGAAGCTGTCGTTCATCACCAGCATGCCGCCGAAGTCCTGGCCGTCCAGGCCCCACTGGGTGTACCGCTCGGACCGCGCGACGGACCAGCCGAAGACCTCCGGGTAGAAGGCCGCCGAGCCGGCCGCGTCCCGGGTGGCCAGTTCCACCCAGCCGAGCGAGCCGGGCTCGTTGAACACCCCGGCGCCCTTGAAGCCGCGGGCCTGCCAGAGGATGAAGACCGCGCCGGACGGGTCGGCGGCCACCGAGAAGCGGCCGAGGTCGAGCACGTCGGCGGGTTCCTTGAGGACCTTGCCGCCGGCCGCCTTGATCTTCGTCGCGGTGACCTCGGCGTCGGCGACCGCGAAGGCGACCGTCCAGGCCGTGGGCTGCTGCGGCGCGTACCGCGGGGTGACGGCGGCGACCGGTGCGTCGCCGAGGGACATCTGGGTGTAGCCGTCGTCCTCGGGGCGGACGTCGCTGTCGGCGCGCCAGCCGAACAGTTCGGCGTAGAAGGTCCGGGCGGCGGGCGGGTCGTCGGTGCCCAGCTCGACCCAGCAGGGGGCGTTGGTGGTGACGGAGGTCTGCTTCATGGCACTTGGCTCTCTGGGGTTTCGGGAGACTGTGACTGATGGATCGTCAAAACAGGTAGGTGTCAGGAGACTTCGATGGGTGTCAGGAGACTTCGATGACCACCTTGCCGCGGGCGTGCCCGGACTCGACCGCGGCGATCGCCTCGGCGGTGCGGGCGAACGGGTAGCGGCGGGTGACGTGCGGGTCGAGGTCGCCGGCGGCGACCAGGGCGGCGAGGGCGGCGAGGGTCTCGGAAGTGGTCGAGCGGGTGACGGGCCGACCGCCGAGTTCGGCGACGGTGGCGGGGTCGGCGGTGCTGACCAGCTCGGTACGGTCGGTGCGGACGGCGGCCACCTCGCGCAGGGCGTCGCCGCCGACCAGGTCGAGGATGGCGTCGACGCCGTCGGGGGCGGCCGCGGCGATCCGCTCGGCGACGCCTTCGCCGTAACGGACCTGGGTCGCGCCGAGGGACTCCACGTACGACCGGTTGGCGTCGCTCGCGGTGCCGAGCACGGTCTGGCCCTGGTCGCGGGCCAGCTGGGCGGCGGCGCCGCCGACCCCGCCGGCGACGCCGAGGATCAGCAGCGTCCGACCGGCCCCCAGGGCGAGTTGGCGGAGGGCGTCGTCGGCGGTGGCCACCGCGACGGCGAGCGTGGCAGCCAGGTCGAAGCCGACGGCCTCGGGCTTGAGGGCGCACAACTGCGCGCGCAGCAGGGTCTGTTCGGCGAAGGCCCCGGCGGCGGTGAGGCCGAACACCTCGTCGCCCGGGGTGAAGCCGGTGACCCCGGGGCCGACCCGCTGCACCACTCCGGCGGCCTCCTGGCCCATCACGGCCGGGAGTTCGCGCTCGCGGCCGAGGTAGCCCCGGCGGATCTTCCAGTCGACCGGGTTCACCCCGGCGGCCCGGACCGTGACCGCCAGCTGCCCCGGGCCGGGGTCGAGTACCGGACGGTCGAGGAACTCCTGGGTCTCCGGTCCGCCGTAGTCGACGAAGCCGAATGCCTTGGCCATCGATGATCCCACTCCTCGGGTAGCGGCCTGCGGCCCGTGCTCCCCCGCCCCAGCATGCGGGGCGCGGTGGGGTGAGGGCGGGCGCAGTGGGCCGAACGGGGGTGGGCGAACAAATGACGGCGAACAGATGACAGATTTCGAAATCTGTCATCTGTTCGCCGTTGGCTGTCTTCTGTCAGCTGTCCGCTGTCAGCTGCTGTCCGCTACCTGCACCTGTCAGCCGTTCGCCGTCAGCCGCGCGTGGTCCGCGTCACCGGCATCCAGAGCTCCGCCTCCGCGTCGCCCGTCCCGGGAACGAAGCGGGTCCGCAGGATCTCCGGGCCCGGCCGGGTCTCGTACGGGTTGGACGGGAACCACTGGCTGTAGGTGTCCCCCCACATCTCCTGCAGCGCCTGCGGGAACGGCCCGCTGTTGGTGAACACCGCCCACGTCCCGGCCGGGACGTGCAGGACCTCCAGGTCGTCCGGGACGACGGCGTCCTCGCGCGCCACCACCGCGTGCCAGTAGTCGAGTTCGGACCCCTCCTCCCGGTTCGGCGAGAAGTCGTCGGTCACCGACACGATGCCCAGCGGGTCCTCGGCGGTCAGGGCCGTGATCCGCTCGACGGTCTCCGCGCCGAGCCCCTTGATGAACTCGGCGATGTGCGGGTTGACGCCCTGGTAGATCAGCGGCACCCGGGCCTTCCTGCCGACGATCCGGAAGGCGGGCTTCTCGATGATCCGGTACTCCATGCTGCTGCTTCCCTCCACGATGAGTCGGAAGGACATCCGGGGCTGGGAGATGAGCGCCGCTCCGTCGCGCCGGGCCTCCCCGGGCCCGACCCCGTGCATCGCCCGGAACGCCCGGGCGAACGCCTCCCCCGAGGTGTAGCCGTACCGGACCGCGATGTCGAGCAACGTGTCCGCGCCGTCGAGCACTTCGGCCCCGGCGACGGTCAGCCGCCGGCGCCGGACGTACTCCGACAGCGGCATCCCGGCGAGCATCGAGAACAACCGTCGGAAGTGGTACTCCGACGTCATCGCGATCCGCGCCAGTTCGGCCACGTCGATCTCCTGGTCCAGGTTCCGTTCGATCTGCTCCATCGCCCGGTTCAGGTGCTCCAGCACGCCGACCCCGTCCTTCCCTTGTTGATCACCACCGTAGGAAGGACCCACCCTGCCGTACCCGATGATCGGTGCCCGCTGCGGTCGGGTGCCGATCGTCGGATACCGCTCGCCGGGTGCCGGGCACGAGCGAGGGGGCTCACACCAGGCCCTGGGTCAGCATCGCGTAAGTGGTGGACGCGGAGGTGACGCGGCTCGTCGGCATCTGATCACGACCTTCCGTGGTCGTCGGCGGTCGTGCGCGAGGCGTTCCCGTGGCCAGGAAACGGGAGGAAGTCCCGCAGTGTCCACACCGCGGGTCCCGTCCCTTCCACATGCTGGACCGCCGGACGGGAACACGCGGGGGGAGTGGGGGTGTTGTCCCGCTCCGTGGTCGGGTCGGTCACCAGCGGTATTCAGTTGTTCAAATTGGAACGACCGAGTACGGTCGACATCCGACCCCACCGGATCCAGCCGGATCCGAGACGATCCAACCCGGTCCACCCCCGATCGACGGAGGCCCGTCCATGCCTCAGCCCGGCTCCGCCACGGTGCGCTCGCGCGTGCGCATCCCGCTGACCTTCCCCGACGGCTACCGCGCCGAGGCGGAGGTCTTCACCTTCCACGACCTCGCCGACGGTGCCGAGCACCTGGTGCTCGCGTTCGGCACGGTCCCGGACGGCGGTACGCCGCTGGTGCGGCTGCACTCCGAGTGCCTGACCGGCGACGTCTTCGGCTCGGACCGCTGCGACTGCGGCCCGCAGCTGCGCGAGTCGGTGGAGCTGATCAGCGAGGCCGGCGGCTACCTGCTCTACCTGCGCCAGGAGGGCCGGGGCATCGGGCTGTACAACAAGCTCGACGCCTACGCCCTGCAGGACTCCGGCCTGGACACGTACGACGCCAACACCGCGCTGGGCCTGCCCGAGGACGGCCGGGACTACACCGCGGCCGCCCAGATGCTCGCCACGCTGGGCATCGACGGCATCGACCTGCTGAGCAACAACCCGGACAAGGCCGCGCAGTTGGCCGAGCTCGGCATCACCGTCCGGCGACGGGTGCCGACCGGTGTCCACCTGTCGGCGAGCAACGTCCGCTACCTGACGGCGAAGGTGGAGCGGACCGGCCACTCGATCGAGCTCTCCCGGCTGGTGGGCTGAGCACGACCGGCGGACGAGCGCCCGCGATCACCGCTCCGCGACCGGGCGCCCCTTCGGCTCCTCGACGATCCGGCGGGCGATCTCGGCGGGCCGCACCGGGCGGCCGAAGTGCCAGCCCTGCGCCCAGTCGCAGCCCATCTCGCGCAGCCGCTCGGCGTCCTTGTGGGTCTCCACGCCCTCGGCCGTGACGTTCAGTCCGAGCGCGTGCGCCATCGACACCAGACCGCTGACGATCCGCCACCCGGTGGCCCCGTCCTTCGCCGGATCGTGGAGGTCCCCGACGAAGGAGCCGGCGATCTTCAGCCCGGACACCGGCAGGTCGCGCAGGTAGGCGAGGTTGGACCATCCGGTGCCGAAGTCGTCCACCGCGAGCGACACCCCGAGGTCGACCAGCCCGTGCAGGGTGCGCAGCGCCTCGTCCTCTGGGCCGACCACGGTCGACTCGGTGATCTCCAGCTGCAGCCGGGCCGGGTCCAGGCCGGTGCTGTCCAGGATCCGGCCGAGGTCGGTGACCAGCGCGGCGCTGCGCGCCTGCCGGACCGCCAGGTTGACGTTCAGCTGCGGCGCGGCGTCGCCGTACTGCTTGATCCACTCCGCGGCCTGGCCGCAGGCCTGTTCCAGCACCCAGCGGCCGAGCGGCATGATCAGCCCGGTCTCCTCGGCGGTGGTGACGAACTCGTCCGGGCCGAGCACGCCGAGCTGCGGGTGGCGCCAGCGCACCAGCGCCTCGACGGCGGCCATCCGGCCGTCGGCGAGGCGGTGGAGCGGCTGGTAGTCGATGAAGAACTCGCCGCGGTCCAGGGCGGCCGGCATCCGGACGGACACCGCGTAGCGGCTGACGGCGCGGGCGTTCTCCTTGGGGTCGAAGAGCGTCCAGCGGCCTCGGCCGGCCTCCTTGGCGCGGTACAGCGTCAGATCGGCGGCCCGGACGGCGGCGCCGGGGGTGGTGGTGGACACCCGGCGCTCCAGCACGCCGACGCTGGCGCCGACGGCGAGCCTGTGGTCGCCGATCAGCACCGGTCCGGCCAGCGCCTTGAGCACGGTCTTGGCGGCGGCCACCGCCTCCTGCTCGCCCCGGCTGTTCTCCAGCAGGACGACGAACTCATCGCCGCCGAGCCGGGCGACCAGGTGGCCGAGCGGCGTGAGGGCGGCCTTCAACCGGGCGCCGACGGCGGACAGCAGCTGGTCGCCCATGTCGTGGCCCAGGCTGTCGTTGACCACCTTGAAGCCGTCGAGGTCGACGTAGCAGAGGCCGAAGCGGGCGCCCGGCTCCGGGTCCTCGAACAGCTTCTCCAGCCGTTCGAAGAAGGCGGCGCGGTTGGGCAGGCCGGTCAGCGGATCGTGGGTGGCCTGGTGGCGCAGCCGCTCCTGGAGCCGGTAGCGGTCGGTGACGTCCTCCAGCATCGCGACCTGGTACTGCGGGACGCCGTCGTCGTCGCGGATCAGCGAGACGGTCAGGTGGGTCCAGATCACCTCGCCGTCCTGGCGGTAGTACGGCTTGTCGAACTGGAAGTACTCGCGCTTGCCGCTGATCAGTTCCTCGTACGCCTCCCAGACGCCCGGGGTGTCCTCCGGGTGGACGAGGTCGCCGACCCGGCAGCCGATCATGTCCGTCGGGCCCGCGCCGAACAGGTCCTGCAGCGCCTTGTTGACGGCCAGGATGTTGCCGTCGGTGTCGCCGATCCCGATGCCGATCGCGGCGCTCTCGAACAGGGCGCGGAACCTGGCCTCGGAGGCGCGCAGTGCGCGTTCGGCCTCCTTGCGGGCGGCGTCGGCGGCGGTGCGGATGGCCTCCTGCTCGCGCAGCGTGCGCTCGCGCAGGGCGTTCGCCCAGCCGGCCGCGAAGGCGCCGGTGAGGGCGGGGCCGCGGTCGTCGTCGATCGGCTGGGACTGCAGCAGTTCGACCGCGCGGGCGAGCAGGACGGGGTCGGTGAAGTGCGCGTCGACCAGCTCGGCGCCGGCCTGGGCGGCCAGCCGGGGTTGGAAGGGTTCGTCCTGCTGGGCCCGGTGCAGCAGCGCGGCGGTGCGCGCGACCAGCCGGCGGAGCAGGCCGGGGTGGACGGCGATGCCGTGGTCGGCGGAGAGCAACCGGGACCAGTCGTGGTGGAACCGCTCGGCGCTGCCGTTCACCGCGCTCGCGCCGCTCATCCGGCCGCCCCGGTTCCGCGGCCGACGGTCGCACAGCCGGCGGGACCGTTCAAGGGCGGAACCCCACGCCCGCCAGCCCGGCGATCCGCTCGGGGTGCTCCCCGATCGTGCCGGGCTGGTCCGGGCGCCACCGCGGCAGCGAAACCACGCCGGGCTCGACCACTTCGAACCCGGCGAACATGACGGTGACCTGCTCGTGGGTGCGCATGGTCAGCGGGGTCGGGGTCATCCGGTAGAGGTTCTGGTGGTCCTCGGCCTGATCCGGGCGGGCCTCCAGGGAGGCGTGCGAGAGGGCCAGCGCACTGCCGGCCGGGAGCCGGTCGCGGATGGTGCCGATCAGCCTGCAGGGGTCCTCGTCGTCGCTGACGAAGTGGGCGACGGCAACCAGCAGGACGGCCACCGGCTCGCCCTCGGCCAGCAGTGCGGCCACCTCGGGGCGGTCCAGCAGGTCCTCGACGTCACGCAGGTCGGCCTGGACGACGGCGCTGTCCGGGTCGTCCTCGAGCAGCAGGCGGCTGTGCGCGACGGCGACCGGGTCCCGGTCCACGTACACGACCTTCGCCCCGGGGCGGATCGCGCGGGCGATCTCGTGCACGGCGCCGAAGGTGGGGATGCCGGAGCCGATGTCCAGGAAGCGGGTGATGCCCCGCTCGGCGAGGAAGGTCACGGCGCGGCGCAGGAAGGCCCGGTTGGAGCGCATGATCTGGGGCAGCTCGGGCCACAGGGCGAGCGCCTTGCGGGCCATCTCCCGGTCGACCTCGAAGTTGTGCGAGCCCCCGAGGTAGTAGTCGTAGACCCGTGCGGCGTTCGGTTTGTCCAGGTCCGTACCTTCCGGTACCCAGCTCGGTCGCCGCATGCCTGTGACTCCTTCACTCCGGTTCCGAGGGGTGCAGCGCCTGGGGATGCTGCCGTGACTGATGAGACTACAAGCACGCAAGATCCTGCCCCGCACCCCGAATGGGTGCAAGCGGAGTGCGGACTTCCCCACGATCTGTACGCTTTGCCCGGAATTTTCCGAGTGTTCGATCCATGGCGTTTGATCCCTGGCGTTCGGTTCCTGGCGTTCGGTCCCTGGCGCCGCGCGTCGATCGGTGGGCTCCGGCCCACGGGTGCCACCCACGGGTGCCGACCCGGCGACCGGCCGCCCCGTTCGGCTCTCGGACGGCGGGCGCCCGACTAGGGTGGGCCCGTGGATCCCAACCACTACCGCTTCCGGGGCCTGTGGCGGCTCGCGGCGCCCGCGTCGGCGGCGTACGCGGCGCTGGAGGACTTCGGCGGCTACCCGCGGTGGTGGCCGGAGATCCGCGAGGTACGGCGGACCGGCCCGGAGTCCGGGGAGGTGGTGGTGCGCGCGCTGCTGCCGTACCGACTGGTGATCGACCTCGAGACGCGGCGGCGCGATCCGGCGGCGGGGGTGCTGGAGGCGACGATGCGGGGCGACCTCGAGGGGTGGTCGCGGTTCACCGTCACGCCGGACGGGCCGGACTCGCCGGACGGGCCGGACGGGCCGGACGGCGCGGGGTGCCGGGTGCTGTTCGAGGAGGACGCCAGGCCCGGCAAACCCCTGCTGCGGCACCTCGCCCTGCCGCTGCACCCGGTGTTCCGAGCGAACCACGCGGTGATGATGCGCCGGGGACGCCGGGGTCTGGCGGCTTACCTGGCGGGCGGCCACGGGAGCGGCGCGGGCGGTGGCCACGGCGACGGCGACGGCCACGGCCACGGCCACGGCCACGGAGGGGACGGGGGACGACGAACAGATGACAGCTGACAACTTTCAGCGAACAGATGACAGATTTCGAAATCTGTCATCTGTCAGCGGCCCGCCCACCCCCCGATCCTTCGGCTTCGACACCCCCTTCGACCGCACCGCCACCGGCAGCAGCAAGTGGGCCCGCGCCACCACCCCCGGGGTGATCCCGATGGGCCTGGCGGACATGGACCTGCCCGGCCCGCCCGCCGTCGCCGAGGCCCTGGAACGACGCGCCCGCCACCGCGCGTACGGCTACACCGTCTGTGATCCGGCCGGGCGGACCCTGGTCGCCGACTGGTACCGCGCCCGGCACGGCGCCGAAGTGGATCCCGACTGGGTCCTGCTGCTCCCCTGCGGCCCGCGCACCACCATCCGCCTCCTCTTGGAGACCGTCCGGAGGGACGCCGCCCAGCCGCAGGCCCCCGTCCTCTTCCCCACCCCGGAATGGGGCGGCTTCGCCCAGCTCTGCCGCGCGGCCGGCCTCCCGTACCGCGAACTGCCGCTGCACCTGGGCCCGAACGGCTACCGCTCCCCGCGCGGCCCGTTCCCCCGTTCCGCCGCCGTGCTGCTCAGCAACCCGCACAACCCCTCCGGCACGGTCTGGCCGACCGGCTACCTGCGCGGCCTCGCCGAATGGGCCGCCGAGGCGGACGCCCTGTTCGTCTCGGACGAGGTGCACGGCGACCTCACCCACCCCGGCCACGCCCACCCCGTCGCCGTCACCACCGTCGACCCGGCCCTGCGGCACCGGGTCGTCACCCTGAACTCCGTCGGAAAGACCTTCAACTGCTCCGGCATTCCCAGCAGTTTCGCCCTCGTCCCCGATCCCGGGCTGCGCGCCCGCCTCACCGACACCATGGCCGGCTACGGCCTCTGGGAGGGCGGCCTGCTGGAGCAGACCGTGCAGCGGGCCGCGCTCGGCGAGGGCGGCCCCTGGCTGGACGCGCTGCTCGCCCACCTCGCCGCCGCCCGCGCCGGGCTCACCGACCGCCTCGGCCCCGCCGTCCGCTCCACCCCGCGCGCCTCCTACCTGCTCTGGCTGGACGCCGCCGCCCTCGGCCTGTCGCCCGCGACCGCACGCGCGGCACTGCTGGAGCGCTGCGGCCTGGAGGCCTCCGACGGCGCCGAGTTCGGCCCGGGCGGCGCGGGCTCGCTGCGCCTCAACTACGCCCTGCCGGGCCCCGTGCTGGACACCGTCCTGGAGCGGCTGGACCGCCTGTGACCGGGGCACGTGCCCTGGTCGAGCAGGGCCCGGGCGCGCCTCGCGGCACCACCCCGCAACCCCCCGGATTCACCCGATCGCCACGCTCCTGACCTGCAAAAGCGAACATTCACGCGATATTTGCGAAGCGCCCCCGCATGCTCCGTAGCAGACTGGGCAGGGTAGACCGGGCCGCAATCGTGATCCCGAGGATGGTGAGTCCGGTGATACCGACATCCCGCACCACTCCGCCCGACCGGCAGAGCGCACCGCCGCCCCCGACCGGGGTGACCCCGCTGACCGAATCGGGGGCGCTCAGCCACGTGTCGGGCGTCTGTTTCAAGATCGGACCGCCCCGGCTGGTGGGCGTCGAGGTCGAGTGGTTCGTCCATGACGACCGATGTCCCAGCCGCCCCGTCCAGCCGGAACTGCTCCACGCCGCGCTGGAGTCGCTGCCCCTCGGCGGCCCCGACGGCACCTCGCTCCCCTCCGGTTCGCGCCTCACGCTCGAACCCGGCGGACAGGTCGAGCTCAGCTCCCCGCCCGCCACCGGCCTCCTGGCCTGCGTCGACGACACCCGTCGCGATCTGACCGCCCTGCGAGCCGCCTTCGCGGCGCAGGGCCTCCGACTCACCGGCACCGGGACGGACCCGCTCGCCCGCCCCCGACGGATGGTGCTGGACCACCCCCGCTACCTCGCGATGGAGCGATTCTTCGACTCGGCCGGCCCCTGGGGCCGGGTCATGATGACCGGTACCGCTTCCGTGCAGGTGTGCCTGGACGCCGGCGACACGGACGGTCCGCACACGGTCGAACGGCGCTGGCAACTGGTCCACCGGCTGGGCCCGGTGCTGGTCGCCGCCTTCGCCAACTCCCCGCTGCTGGACGGCAGACCGACCGGCCACCGGTCCACCCGGCAGACCGTCTGGTCCCGGATGGACCCCACCCGCACCCTCGCCCCCGAACCCGACCACGGCGACCCGCGCGAGGCCTGGGCGCAGTACGTGCTGAATGCCCAAGTCCTGTGCGTAAGACGGCCGGAGGGGCTGCCCTGGACGGCCCCGCCGAACCTGACCTTCCGCGACTGGATCCGCGGCGGCGGCGAACGCCCGCCCACGCTGGCCGACTTGGACTACCACAGCACCACGCTCTTCCCGCCGGTGCGCCCGCGCGGCCACCTGGAGCTGCGGATGGTCGACGCCCAGCCCGGGGAGGGCTGGATGGTGGTCACCGCCCTGGTCACCGCGCTGCTGGACGACCCGCTGGCCGCCGACGCCGCGTTCGCCGCCCTGGAGCCGCTGGACGCCCTCGACCGGCAGCAGGGCGCCACCGCCCCGCGGCCGCCGCGCAGCGCGGCCTGGCGCCGCGCCGCCACCCTGGGCGTCGCCGACCCCGAGCTGCGCCGCGCCGCCCTCACCTGCTTCGCCGCCGCCGATGCCGCGCTGGGCCGCCTGCCCGGCGCCGGGCGGCTGCGCACGGCCGTCGCCGAGTTCGCCGAGCGCTACCCCGCGCGCGGCCGCTGCCCTGCCGACGACCAGCTGGACGCCCTGCGCTCCGGCACCCACCGCACGCCCCCGGAGGAGGCACCATGACCGACGTCCGACCGCCCGCCGCTCCGGGGACGGGCACGACCGGCACCGAGGCGCTGCGCGAGACCATCGCCGCCGAACTGCTGGCCGCCCGCGCCCGGACCGCCGCGCTGACCGACTGCGTCGAGGACGCCGACCTCACCGCCCAGCACTCCCCGCTGATGTCCCCGCTGGTCTGGGACCTCGCGCACATCGGCAACCAGGAGGAGCTCTGGCTGCTGCGCAACGTCGGCGGCCGGGACCCGCTGCACCCCGAGATCGACCCGCTGTACGACGCGTTCCAGCACCCCCGGGCCGAGCGCCCCAGCCTGCCCCTGTTGCCGCCCGCCGAGGCCCGCGCGTACGCCCACGAGGTGCGCGGCCGGGTGCTGGACCTGCTGGCCGCCAGCCCGCTGGAGGGCGCGCCGCTGCTGGACGCCGGGTTCGCCTTCGGAATGATCGCCCAGCACGAACAGCAGCACGACGAGACGATGTTGATCACCCATCAGCTCCGCGCGGGCGAACCCGCCCTGGCCGCTCCCCCGCCGCCGCCCGCCCCCGCCGACGCGGCCATCCTGCCGCCCGAGGTCCTCATCCCCGCGGGCCCGTTCACCATGGGCACGGACACCGAGCCGTGGGCGCTGGACAACGAACGCCCGGCGCACACCGTCGACCTGCCGGCCTTCCTCCTGGACACCACCCCGGTCACCAACGCCGCCTACCAGCGCTTCATCGCCGACGGCGGCTACGACGACCCGCGCTGGTGGACCGAGCAGGGCTGGGAGCACCGCCGCCGGGCCGACCTGCGCGCCCCGCTGTTCTGGCAGCGGCAGGACGGCCAGTGGCTGCGCCGCCGCTTCGGCACGGTCGAGCCCGTCCCGCCGAACGAGCCGGTGCTGCACGTCAGCTGGTACGAGGCGGACGCGTACGCCCGCTGGGCCGGACGGCGGCTGCCGACCGAGGCCGAGTGGGAGAAGGCGGCCCGGCACGACCCGGCCACCGGCCGCTCCCGCCGCTACCCCTGGGGTGACGGGCCGCCCGGTCCCGAGCAGGCCAACCTCGGCCAGCGCCACCTGCGCCCGGCCGCCGCCGGCAGCTACCCGGACGGCCAGTCCCCCTACGGTGTCCGGCAGTTGATGGGCGACGTGTGGGAGTGGACGGCCAGCGACTTCCACCCCTACCCGGGATTCCGGGCCTGGCCGTACAAGGAGTACTCGGAGGTCTTCTTCGGGTCCGAGTACAAGGTGCTGCGCGGCGGCTGCTTCGCGGTGGCGCCGGTCGCCTGCCGGGGCACCTTCCGCAACTGGGACTACCCGATCCGGCGGCAGATCTTCTCCGGCTTCCGCACCGCCCGCACCCCGGAGGAGGCCTGATGTGTCGTCACCTCGCCTACCTGGGCGAGTCGGTGGCGCCGCAGGAGCTGCTGGTGCACCCGCCGTACGCGCTGTACCGGCAGTCCTGGGCGCCCCGGACCCAGCAGTACGGGACGGTCAACGTGGACGGCTTCGGCCTGGGCTGGTACGCGGACGGCGACGAACTGCCCGCCCGCTACCGCCGGGCCGGGCCGATCTGGGCGGACGCGACCTTCGCCGACCTCGCCCGGGTGATCCGCACCCGGGCGCTGCTGGCGGCCGTCCGCTCCGCCACCGAGGGCTGCGCGGCGGGCGAGGCCGCGGCCGCGCCGTTCGCCGCCGGGCGCTGGCTGTTCAGCCACAACGGCGCGGTGGCCGGCTGGCCCGGCAAGCTGGACGCGCTGGCCGCCCTGCTGCCGCCCGCCGAGCTACTGGAGCTGGAGGCCCGGAGCGACTCGGCCCTGCTGTGGGCCCTGACCCTGCACCGGCTGCGCCGGGGAGCGAGCCTCGGCGAGGCGCTGACGGGCACGGTGACGGACGTCACCGCGCACACCACCGGGCGGCTCAACCTGCTGCTCACCGACGGCACCGCGCTCGCCGCGACCACCTGGGGCGACACCCTGCACCACCGGAGCCTGCCCGGCCTCGGCACGGTGGTGGCCTCGGAGCCGTACGACGACGACCCGGGCTGGACGCCCGTGCCGGACGGCTCCCTGCTCCTGGCCGACGCCGGGGGCGTCCGGGTCCGGCAGCTCCCGAGCCACTACTGACCTTCCGCTCTCCCTTCATCTTCTGAACAGAGGAACCTCCCTGTCATGGACACCTTCGATCTCATCCGACTGCTGCCGGCCGACCACTTCAGCACCGCCCTGCGCCACGACGTGCGACAGGGGCTGACCTCCGACCCCAAGTGGCTGCCGCCGAAGTGGTTCTACGACGCCCGGGGCAGCGAGCTGTTCGAGGAGATCACCCGGCTGCCCGAGTACTACCCGACCCGCGCCGAGCGGGCCATCCTCACCGCCCGGGCCGGCGAGATCGCCGCCGCCACCCGGGCCCGCACCCTGGTCGAACTGGGCTCCGGCTCCTCCGAGAAGACCCGGCTGCTGCTGGACGCGCTGCGCTCGCTCGACACCCTGGGGAGCTACGTCCCGGTGGACGTCAGCGAGAGCGCGCTGACCGCGGCCGGCGCCGCGCTCGCCGCCGAGTACCCCGGACTGACCGTGCACGGCGTGCTGGCCGACTTCACCGCCCGGCTCGGCCTGCCCCCGGAGGGCGGCCCCCGCCTGGTCGCCTTCCTCGGCGGCACCCTCGGCAACCTGTTGCCGCAGGAGCGCGCCGGCTTCCTGCGCGGCCTGCGCGCCGCCCTCGAGCCGGGCGACTTCCTGCTCCTCGGCACCGACCTGGTCAAGGACCCGGCGGTACTGGTCGCCGCCTACGACGACCGCGCCGGGGTGACCGCCGAGTTCAACCGCAACGTGCTCAACGTGCTCAACCGCGAACTGGGCGCCGACTTCGACCCGACCGCCTTCGAGCACGTCGCACTCTGGGACCCGGCGCAGGAGTGGATCGAGATGCGGTTGCGCTCGGTGCGCTCGCAGACCGTGAAGATCCCCGCCCTGGACCTGCCGGTGCACTTCGACCGGGGCGAGGAGCTGCGCACCGAGGTCTCGGCCAAGTTCCGCCGCGAGCGGGTGGCCGGGGAGCTGATGGCGGCCGGGCTGCGGCTGACCCACTGGTGGACCGACCCCGAGGGCCGGTTCGGGCTCTCGCTGTCCGCCCCGGCCTGAGCCTGGCACGCGAGCCGGGCATTCGGGTCGGGATCCTGGGCCGCGTCAGGCACCGGGATCCGGGGCTGGGTCAGGCGCCGGGATCCGGGCTGGGATCAGGGGGCCTCAATTTGCTTATTCACCTTACGAATTCTCAGAACGACACTTGAGCCGCCTCGCCTACAAGGCTTGAACGAATACGGGTTACGATCTCGGCTATCGAGCTCAGCGTTGAGTACCAGGAGTCAAGATCGTGAGCGTCACCCAGAAGCCCTCCGGGGCGGCCGAGGCCACCGCCTCCGGCCGCCTCGGCTTCGTCGTCTTCATCACCGCCGCCGCAGCCCTCGGCGGCTTCCTGTTCGGCTACGACAGCTCCGTGATCAACGGCGCCGTCTCCGGCATCCAGGGAAAGTTCGGAGTCGGCAGCGGCGAGACCGGCCTGATCGTCTCCTCGGCGCTGCTGGGCTCGGCGGTCGGCGCGGCGCTGGCCGGCCGGTTCGCCGACCGCTACGGCCGCATCAAGGTCATGAAGGCGGGCGCGCTGCTGTTCGCGGTCAGCGCCGTCGGCTCGATGCTGCCCTTCTCCCCCTGGGACCTCGCCCTGTGGCGCGTCCTCGGCGGCGCGGCCATCGGCATCGCCTCGGTGATCGCCCCGACCTACATCGCCGAGGTCGCGCCGACCAAGTACCGGGGTCGGCTGGCCTCCTTCCAGCAGGCCGCGATCGTGCTCGGCATCGCGATATCCCAGCTGGTCAACTGGGTGCTGGCGGACGTCGCCGGCGGTGACACCCGTGGCCACCTGCTCGGCCTGGAGGCCTGGCAGTGGATGCTGGGCATCTGCGTGATCCCGGCCGTGGTCTACTTCGTGCTGTCCTCGATGATCCCCGAGTCCCCGCGCTACCTGATCCAGGCCGAGCGCCTGGACGACGCCCGCAAGGTGCTGGCCCAGGTCGAGGGCGAGGGCACCGACACCGACGCCCGGATCGCCGAGATCCGGTCGCTGATCGCCTCCGACCACCGCCCGCGCTTCCGCGACCTGCTCGGCGGCCGCTTCGGTCTGCTCCCGATCGTCTGGGTCGGCATCGGCCTGTCGGTCTTCCAGCAGCTGGTCGGCATCAACGTGATCTTCTACTACTCGTCGATCCTGTGGCAGTCGGTCGGCATCGACCAGAGCAACTCGCTGCTGATCAGCTTCATCGGCTCGGTCATCAACATCCTCGGCACCGTGATCGCGATCCTGCTGGTCGACCGGATCGGCCGCAAGCCGCTCGCCCTGATCGGCTCGGCCGGCATGGCCGTCACCCTCGCCGCGGCCGGCTGGGCGTTCTCCTCCGCGACCGGCTCCGGCGACAACGTCTCGCTGCCCGACCTGCAGGGCACCGTCGCGCTGATCTCCGCCAACGCCTTCGTGCTGTTCTTCGCGATGTCCTGGGGCGTGGTCGTCTGGGTGATGCTCGGCGAGATGTTCCCCAACCGGGTCCGCGCCGCCGCGCTGTCCGTCGCCGCCTCCGCGCAGTGGATCGCCAACTGGGCGATCACCGTGTCGTTCCCGTCGCTCTCGCGCTGGAACCTCTCGGCGACCTATCTGGTGTACGCGGCCTTCGCGGCGCTGTCGATCGTCTTCGTGGCGAAGTTCATGAAGGAGACCAAGGGCGTCCGACTGGAGGACATGGGCTGACCAGTCCGTCCATCGGCTGCTCGGACCGTCCGACGGTCCGACGATCAGTCCTTCGGCCCCCGTACCCTAGCGCGCTGAGCCCGGGTGCGGGGGCCGAATCGTTCACTCCCTGCGGTGGGCCCACGACCTCCGGTACTCCTGTGCGGCAGGAGGGATGTGTCCTTGATCTTCAACCGGCTTCGCCCCCGCAGACCCGCCACCGCCCCGAGCGGCGGCTGCCCGTACGCCCACGCCCACCCGGCCCACGCCCCGGGCGCGTTCCCGCCGCCCCCGCAGGTGCCCGCACCGCACTGGCCCGGCCCGCAACTGCCGTCCGCGCCCGCGCCGTTCACCGACCCCGACCGGGCGGCCGAGTTCATCCGCCAGTTCCACCGCGAGCAGCCCGCCGCCGGTGACCCGGAGCCGAGGCTGGGCGCCGTCCGGGAGGAGATCGACCGCACCGGCAGCTACCGGCACACCCCCGCCGAACTCGCCTACGGCGCAAAGCTCGCCTGGCGCAACGCCGCCCGTTGCATCGGTCGGCTGTACTGGCGCAGCCTGGTGGTCCGCGACCTGCGCCACCTGTCCGCCGCCGACGACATCGCCGCCGAGTGCTTCGAGCACCTGCGGCTGGCGAGCAACGGCGGCCGGATCCGCCCGGTGGTCTCGGTGTTCGCCCCCGACCGCCCGGGCCGCCCGGCCGCGCGGATCCTCAACCAGCAGCTGGTCCGCTACGCCGGGCACCGGGTCGACGGCGCCGTGGTCGGCGACCCGGCGGGCACCGCGCTCGCCGCCCGGGCCCGCGAGCTCGGCTGGAAGTGCGCCGAGGACCGCTTCGAGGCACTGCCGTTGCTGGTCCAGGAACGCCCGGGCGAGCGCCCGCGCTGGTATGAGCTGCCGGACGACACCACCCTCGAGGTGCCGCTGAGCCACCCCGAGCACACGTGGTTCGCCGAGCTCGGGCTGCGCTGGTACGCGGTGCCCGCGATCAGCGACATGACGCTGGAGATCGGTGGCGTCCGCTACCCCACCGCGCCATTCAACGGCTGGTACATGGGCACCGAGATCGGTGCCCGCAACCTCGCCGACGCCGACCGCTACGACATGCTCGGCACCGTCGCCGAGCGGCTGGGCCTGGACACCTCCAGCGACCGCACGCTCTGGCGCGACCGCGCCCTGGTCGAACTCAACGTCGCGGTGCTGCACTCGTTCCAGGAGGCCGGGGTGACGATCGCCGACCACCACACCGAGTCGGAGCGCTTCCTCAAGCACGTCGCCCAGGAGCAGCGGCTGGGCCGCCCGACCCCGGCGGACTGGAGCTGGATCGTGCCCCCGGTCTCCGGCGGACTGACGCCGGTCTACCACCGGTACTACGACCCGGTGGACCCGGAGCAGCGGCCGGCCTTCCTCGCCCGCGAGCCCTGGTAGGACGCGATGGAACGCGGTGGGACGCAGTAGACCGCGAGAGAGCGCGATAGGACGCAGGAGGACGCGGGCCAGAAGGGACCGGCGGTCCTACGCCGACCGCGCGGGCAAGCGCTCGAAGCGCAGGACGAGGCCGTCCAGCAGCGCCTCGAGCCCGGTCTCGAAGGCGCCCTCGTCGACCGTCCCCCGGTGCCCGGCGAGCCGGTGCGCCTCGCCGAGGTGCGGGTAGTCGGCCGCGTCGTAGACCTCGGCGTCCGCCGGGAAGCCGGCCGCGAAGGAGGCGAGTGCGGAGCCGGTGACGAAGTAGCGCATCAGCGCGCCGATCCGGGTGGCCTGGCCGCGCGGCCAGCCGGATTCGACCAGGTGCCCGAAGACCGCGTCGGCCAGGCGCAGCGCGTTGGGCCGCCGCCCCGGCCCCTGGGCGAGCACCGGGACGATGTTGGGGTGGGCGGCCAGCGCGGCGCGGTAGGAGCGCGCCCAGGCGTGCAGCGCGTCCGGCCAGGGGGTGCCCGGGCGGCTGAACATCGACAGGTCGACTTCCCCGATGACGCTGTCCACCACCGCGTCCAGGAGTTCGTCCTTGGTGGCGAAGTGGTTGTAGAGCGACGGCCCGCTGACCGAGAGCTCGGCGGCGAGGCGGCGGGTGGAGAGGACCTCCAGCCCTTCGTCGTCGATCAGCCGCAGAGCGGCGGCGACGATCCGGTCGCGGCTGAGCAGCGGGGTGCGCGGGCGGGCCATCGGGTCGCTACCTCCGGTCGGGTGGGTGAGGACCGATTCTGGCAGGTGCCCCTTCCCAGCACGGCGGGTCGGAGCTACAGTCCCCTGGTAAAACTTGCAGCGCTAGTTTAACGAGGTGGGCACCGCCGTGAACCTGGAGTTGTCCGAGGAGCAGAGCGCCGTCCGGGACCTCGCCGCCTCCTTCACCGACCGCGAGATCGTGCCGTACGCCGCCGAGTGGGACCGCGCCGAGTCGGTGGACCGCGCGATCGTCGGCAAGCTCGGGAAGGTCGGCTTCCTCGGCCTGACCATCCCCGAGGAGTACGGCGGCAGCGGCGGCGACCACCTCGCGTACTGCCTGGTCCTGGAGGAGCTCGGGCGCGGCGACTCGGCCGTGCGCGGGATCGTCTCGGTCTCGCTCGGCCTGGTCGGCAAGTCGATCAACGGCTTCGGCACCGAGGAGCAGAAGCGGCACTGGCTGCCCCGGCTCACCTCGGGCGAGGCGCTCGGCTGCTTCGCGCTCACCGAGCCCGGCACCGGCTCGGACGCCGCCAACCTCACCACCCGGGCGGTCCGCGACGGCGACGACTGGCTGATCAGCGGCGCCAAGACCTTCATCACCAACGGCACCTGGGCCGACGTCGCGCTGGTCTTCGCCCGCACCGGCGGCGACCGTCCCGAGCAGCAGGGTCACCGGGGCATCACCGCCTTCCTGGTCCCCACCGACCTGCCCGGCTTCGGCCGCACCGAGATCCACGGCAAGCTCGGCCTGCGCGGCCAGGCCACCGCCGAACTCGCCCTGGACGGCGTCCGGGTGCCCGACGGCGCCCGGCTCGGCGAGGTCGGCAAGGGTTTCACGGTGGCGATGGCGGCGCTGGCCAAGGGGCGGATGTCGGTCGCGGCCGGCTGCGTCGGCATCGCCCGGGCCTGCCTGGAGGCCGCGGTCCGCTACGCGGGCGAGCGCGAGCAGTTCGGCAAGCCGATCGCCTCGCACCAGCTCGTCCAGGAGCTGCTGGCCGGCATCTCGGTGGACGTCGAGGCCGCCCGGCTGCTCACCTGGAAGGTCGCCGACCACATCGAACGCGGCCTGCCGTTCGCCACCGAGTCCTCCGTCGCCAAGCTCTTCGCGAGCGAGGCCGCCGTCCGGGCCGCCAACAACGCGCTACAGGTGTTCGGCGGTTACGGCTTCATCGACGAGTACCCCGTCGGCAAGTACCTGCGCGACGCCCGCGTGATGACCCTCTACGAGGGCACCAGCCAGATCCACCAACTGCTCATCGGGCGCGCCCTGACCGGCGTCAACGCCTTCTGAGCTCCGCAAGACCATCGCCGCAAGCGCATCCCACCCCCAGCGCATCCCACCCCTCTCGACAAGGAGCACGACGTGCGTCCCGTCTACTTCGCCGCAGCCCGCCGCACACCCATCGGCCGGCTGCGCGGAGCGCTCGCCACGGTCCGCCCGGACGACCTCTCGGCCACCGTGCTGCGCGCCCTGCTCGCCGACGTACCCGCCCTCGATCCGGCCCGCATCGACGACGTCTACTGGGGCGCCGCCAACCAGGCCGGCGAGGACAACCGCAACGCCGCCCGGATGGCCGTCCTGCTGGCCGGCCTGCCGGAGAGCGTCCCCGGAGCCACCGTCAACCGGCTCTGCGCCTCCGGCCTGGAGGCCGTCACCCTCGCCGCCCGGGCGATCGGCTCCGGCGAGGCCGACGTGGTGCTGGCCGGCGGCTGCGAGTCGATGACCCGCGCGCCCTTCGTGCTGCCCCGCCCCGACGAGGCGCTGCCGCACCGGATCGAGACCCACGACACCCGGCTCGGCTGGCGGCTCACCAACCCGCGGATGGCCGAGCTGCACGGCGTGCTCAGCATGGGCGAGACCGCCGAGGAGGTGGCGAGCCGGTACGGCATCGGGCGCGAGCGCCAGGACGCCTTCGCGCTGCGCAGCCACCAGCGGGCCGCCGCCGCCCGCAAGGACGGGCACTTCGACGCCGAGCTGATCCCGGTCGAGCGCCCGGACGGGGTGACGGTGACCCAGGACGAGGGCATCCGCGAGGACACCAGCCTGGAGAAGCTCGGCAGGCTCAAGCCGGCCTTCCGTCAGGGCGGCACCGTCACGGCCGGGAACGCCTCGCCGATGAACGACGGCGCGGCCGGACTGGTCCTGGTCAGCGAGGAGGCGCTGCGCGACCTCGGGCTGCAACCGCTCGGCCGGTACGTGGCCGGGGCCTCGGCCGGGGTGCACCCGGACGTCATGGGCATCGGTCCGGTGCCGGCCACGGCCAAGGTACTCGGGCGGGCCGGGTGGAACCTCGCCGACCTGGACACCGCCGAGCTGAACGAGGCCTTCGCCGCCCAGGCGCTGGCCTCCGCCGACGGCATCGGGTTCAGCCCGGAGCGGGCCGACGAGATCGTCAACCCGAGCGGCGGGGCGATCGCCCTCGGCCACCCGCTGGGCGGCTCGGGCGCCCGCATCCTCACCACCCTGCTGCACCGGATGCGCCGCACCGGCGCCCGGCGCGGCCTGGCCACGATGTGCGTGGGCGTGGGGCAGGGTACGGCCGTGCTGGTCGAGAACGTCTGAGTCGATTTTCCGATGAGTTCTGAATGGATTTTCCGGTGAGCGGGGTCCGATGAGTGGAGGAACTGGCATGACGCGTTTCGCAGGAAAGGTCGCCGTGGTGACCGGCGCGGCGCAGGGCATCGGCGCGGCCACCGCCCGCCGGCTGGCGGAGGAGGGCGCGGCCGTCGCGGTGGTCGACCTGACCGCCGAGCGGGCGGCCGGGACGGTCGCCGAGATCACCGCCAAGGGCGGCACCGCCCGGGCCTACGGCTGCGACGTGGCCGACTACGACGCCGTCGAGGCGGTGTTCGCGCGGGTCGCGGAGGAGCTCGGCGGGCTGCACATCCTGGTGAACAACGCCGGGATCACCCGGGACAACCTGTTCTTCAAGATGCCAAAGGCCGACTGGGACACCGTCCTGACGGTCAACCTGACCAGCGCGTACAACTGCAGCCACGTGGCGCAGAAGTACATGGTGGCGCAGAAGTACGGCAAGATCGTCTCGCTCAGCTCGCGCTCCGCGCTCGGCAACCGGGGCCAGGCCAACTACGCGGCCGCCAAGGCCGGCATCCAGGGGCTCACCGCGACCCTGGCGATCGAGCTCGGACCGTTCAACATCAACGTCAACGCCGTCGCCCCCGGCTACATCGCCACCGCGATGACGGCGGCCACCGCCGAGCGGGTCGGCGCCACCGCCGAGGACCACCAGACCGAGGTGGCCGCCCGCACGCCGCTGCGCCGGGTCGGGCAGCCGGAGGAGATCGCCTCGGTGGTCGCCTTCCTGGCCAGCGAGGAGGCCTCTTACGTGAGCGGGCAGACACTCTACGTCAACGGCGGGGCCCGGTAGTTCCGGCAGTCGCGGAAATTCGGTGGCTCCGATTGAAGTGAGTGGGTAGTGGGTAGATACGGTTAATATTCATTGAATATTACTGACGTGTCATCACATGGCCGTCCCAGGTGCGTGGTTACTTTCCCCTGGGACGGCCTTTACCTTTTCGCGTGGCCGATCATGACCATGCACCCACGCAGACGACCCCACCAAATGACTATGGCATGATCATGCGGCACTCGATGGGATGTCCGAACCGACCCGACCCGACCTGGTCGGGCCCTCTGCGTCCCAAGGAGTCCCATGGGCAGCCCCGCCACCCTCCGCCGTGCCCTGGCTCTGCTCGCCGTGGGGGCCACCGCCCTCACCGCCGGCACCATCGCCGTTCCGGCCGTCGGCGCCGCGACCGCCGCCCCCGCGCACGACCTCTCGGGCGTGCACGTCCGCCCGGCCTCCTTCGGCCACCACCTCGCCACGACCCGCCCGGCACCGCTGACCACCACTCAGTGCGTCAGCCAGATCGGCATCCACTGCTACTCGCCGCTGCAGTACCGGAACGCCTACAACCTGAACCCCCTGTACCAGGAGGGCGTCACCGGCAAGGGCCGCACGATCGTCATCGTCGACTCCTTCGGCTCCCCGACCATCCAGCACGACCTGGAGGTCTTCGACAAGCAGTGGGGCATCCAGGACACCCAGGTCGAGGTGCGGAAGTGGGGCAACGTCCCCGCCTTCGACCCGAAGAACCCCGACCACACCGGCTGGGCCGGCGAGACCACCCTGGACGTCGAGTACGCCCACGCGATCGCCCCCGACGCGCACATCGTCCTGGTCGAGACCGGCGTCGCCGAGACCGAGGGCACCACCGGTCTGCCCGAGATGATGGACGCCGAGAAGGACCTCATCAAGAAGGGCATCGGCGACGTCATCTCGCAGAGCTTCGGCGCCACCGAGAACACCTTCCCGGGCTACGACAAGGGCGACTTCAAGTCGCTGACCGACCTGCGCTACGCCTTCAAGGCCGCCGCCGCCCGCAACGTCACCGTCCTCGCCGCCTCCGGCGACAACGGCGCGACCGACGCGCAGTCCAACGGCACCGACCTGTACCAGTTCAAGGTCAACTCCTGGCCGTCCTCGGACCCGCTGGTGACCTCCGTCGGCGGCACCCAGCTGACCCTGGACGACAAGGGCAACCGCACCGCGGCCGACAAGGTGTGGCACGACAAGTCCGGCGCCGGCGGCGGCGGCGTGTCGGGCATCTTCGACCGCCCGTGGTACCAGGCCGGCGTCGCGAACGTCACCGGCAACCACCGCGGCACCCCCGACATCAGCATGAGCGCGGCCGTCGACGGCGCCGCCTGGACCTACGAGTCCTACGACCCGACCGCGGTCGGCTGGCACCTCACCGGCGGCACCAGCGAGGCCACCCCGCTGTTCTCGGGCGTCGTCGCCCTCGCCGACCAGCTCGCCGGCCACCGCCTCGGTCAGATCAACCCGAGCCTGTACGGCCTGAGCCTGCTCCCGAGCAACTGGAGCGGCATCGTGGACGTCAAGGAGGGCGACAACGGCTGGGGCGGCGTCACCGGCTACAACGCCACCGAGGGCTACGACCTCGCGAGCGGCCTCGGCACCATCGACGGCACCAAGTTCGTCCACGCGATCGCCGGCGACTTCCAGATCGGCGACAACAGCCAGGGTGACGAGCAGTAAGCAGTCGTGTCGGTTGATGCCTTGAGCAGCCAACAAGCTGACAGCTGACAAGTAACAGCGAACGGATAACAGATTTCGAAATCTGTTATCCGTTCGCTGTTTTCTGTCTTCTGTCAGTTGTTCGGTGCTGGGCGCCTGTCGGCGGGGCGGCGGCCCGGCGGACTCCGGCGGGCCGCCGGAGTCCGGGCCTGTCAGGCCTGGTCGGCCGGGGCCGGGGTGGCGGCCAGCTGGGTGAGATAGCGCTCGGCAGCCCGGAGCTTGCGGTTGTTGGGGCCGGGGAGGTAGGCGCGCAGCTCGATGATCTCCGGGCCGATGCGCACGGCCTCCGCCCGGTCGGTGATCGAACGCCAGCAGGCCTCGGCGTTGGTGGCCGCCTGCTGGGTCTCCGGGTGGTCCGCGCCCCGCGAGCGGAGCAGCGTCATGGCCACCTCTCGGTAGATCTCGGCCGCCTCGGCCGGTCGGCCCGCGAGCCGGCACACGTGGGCACGTACCTGGCGCACCTGGAGGACCGGCTCGGAGACGGCGCCGTGCTCGGCGATCGCCTCCAGCTCCAGGGCGAAGGCGAGGTCGGTGGCGGCGGCGTGGTCCCCGGCATCGGCGCTGCGGACGATCCGTCCGATGACTTCGCGGTAGTCCGCGCGCGGCGCACCGGCGTCCTGGATGCCCGTCTGCGGGGCGTGCTGCGGGGCGTCCTGGGGGGCGGCTGCGGTCTCGGCCGATACGGGCGGCTCATCGACCGGCACCGCGTCGGTCGGCACCACGTCCTGCGGCACCTCGCCCTGCGGTCCGTCGTGCTGCGGCGCGTCGTCCTGCGGCACCTCGCCCGTCGGCTGGGCCTCGGCCGGGGCGGCGTCCTGGGGCTCCTCGGCGACCACGGCGGCGACCTCGGCAGCCACCGGGGCGACGTCGACGACGTCCTCGACGACCTCGGCCACATCCACGGCCACGGCCACGTCCTCGACCTCGGCCACATCCACGGCCACGTCCTCGGCTTCAACCTCGGCAACCGCCGGCGACGGAGCCTCGGCCCCGACCGCGACAACGTCCGAGGACTCCGGCCGACCCTTGCGCAGCGTGACGCCCGCCGAGGGTGTGGCCTCCGCCGTCGGAACGGCCTTGCGCAGGCTCACGCTCGACGGCGCCTCGGCGGTCGGCTCGCCCACCTTCAGCAGGCTGACCGGGCGGGCCGGTCGAGGCGGCGTGGGCGGCACGCCGGGCTTGAGCAGGCTCACCGGGCCACCGACGGGCGTGACCGGCGCCGGGGTCGAAGCCGCCGACACCCGCTCGACCACGGCGTCCTGCGGCTCTGCCTGGCGCGGCAGCGGCGGCACGACAGACGGGACGGGTTCAGAGGGCAGCGGCAGCGCGCCCGTCACCGGCAGCGCGTCCGTCAGCGGCAGCATGACGTCCGCCGGCTGGGCGTCGCCCCGGCGGGCGGTGTTGCGGAACACCGGCCGGTCCGGGGTGTGGGTGGCCAGGATGACCACGTCCGGCCGCAGCACCGAGTACACCTGCTGGCGCAGTTGCTCGGGGGCGAGCACGTCGCCCGCGCCCGGGCGGCCGCCGTGCAACGCCTCGATCAGGGCGCGGGTGAAGGTGCCGATCTGCTCCGGGTCCGGGCTGACCACCGCCCACAGCGGAATGCCCTCGCTGAGCGGCGAGACGGTGCCCTGGAGGTACGGCCAGGCGTTCTGGTCGGCGCTCAGGTCGGCGATGACCAGGGTCTGCCACTCGGCCGGACGGTGGCCCAGTTCGGCGGCGATGGCCTGCCAGGGCAGTCCGTCCTGCTTGGAGTCGCGCAGGGTGAGCTGCAGCTGGCCGCCGCGCTTGTCGGCCACGACGTGCCCGCCCAGGTGGACCAGCAGCGGTCCGGGGTGCCGGGAGGCGGCGCGCAGATGGGCGAGGACGGTCTGCGGGTCGCTGGCGCCGGGCAGGTGGACGGCGTCCACCGCGTCCGCGGCGAGCAGCACCTGCGGCGAGACGGCGGCCAGCATCGCCGACAGCACCGGCGCCTGGGCGGGACCGCCCCGGCCCCAGGTGCGGCGGCCGGAGTTGCCGTACCCGCCCTCGATCACCAGGATCCGGCCGCGCGGCGCCGCGCCCAGCCCACCGGGGCCCGCGGCAGGAGCCACGGCTGCCGTCGCCGGGGCGGATGCGCCTGCGGCGGGCAGGCCGGTGAGGGTCCATCCGGTGGGTGCGACCGGCGGCGCGGGCGGCAGCGGGGCCGTCGGCACCGGAGCGGGCGGGGCCGGGGGCACCACGGGGGGTGCCGGGGGTGCCGGGGGTGCCGGAGGCGCGGGCGGCGGCTCGTACAGCGCGGCGGGCCCGGGCGGGTGCTCCTCGGCGGGCTGGCGCGCGGGCGGCGGCGGTACGGCGTCCCAGGGGCCCGAGTCCGCTGCCGGCTCGGGACCTCCGGAAACAGCTGTCGTCTCCGCCATCTTCTGGTCACCGCCCCGCCCCGCCGCTTCCACGGCGTCTGATGCCCTTGCCTTCGTGGTGCCTGCCACCACAACCCGTGCGCGCCACCCTACGAGATCCCGGCATGCCCGAGCCAGGCCGGGTGGCCGATCAGCGTGCCACGCCGTCGGCACCGGCCGCTATCGTCCCGTCATGACCGGTTACGGCCCGCCCCTGCTGTTCCTCGACGTCGACGGACCGCTCATTCCCTTCGGCGCCCCGCCCCCGAGCGGCTACCCCACCTACCCGGGCCCGGGTTCCGGGCCGTCCGGCAATCCGCTGGTGGCCCGGGTCGACCCGGGCCTGGGGCGCCGACCGCTGGGCCTGCCCTGCGAACTGGTCTGGGCCACCACCTGGCTGGCGGACGCCAACGACTGCCTTTCGCCCAGGCTGGGGCTACCGCAACTTCCCTACGTGGACTGGCCGGTGGCCGGAGAGTCGGAAAGTGGCGATGGCGATGGCGGTGGCAGTGGCCAACTGCACTGGAAGACCCGCACCTTGGTCGCCTGGGCGGCCGGTCGCCCGTTCGCCTGGATGGACGACGAGATCACCCCGGCCGACCGCCGTTGGGTCGACGCCCACTCCCCCGCCCGCGCCCTGCTCCACCGAATCGATCCCCAAGTCGGCCTCACCGACTCCGACTTCGCCACCCTCGACGCCTGGCTGCGCGCGCTCTGACTACACTCCCCCGTCATGGAACTCGTAGCCGCACCGCCGGCCCGCTGGCATCTTCCCCTGCAGGACGGGGCGTTGCTCGAACTGTGGGCGGACGAGTACGGCGTCGAGCACGGGGCGTACGAGTTCAGCGTGCTGGTCCGGGCGACGGAGCAGGAGCAGGCCGAGATCGTGGCCCGGACCCCGGCCGACCCCCGGCGGGTCATGGTGGTGGTGGCCCGACTGCCGACCGGATCCGTCCAGGACGTCCACACGGCCTCCAAGCCCTCGCGCGACGGCGCCCGTGTCTGCCGCCCCTTCTCCTGGGCGGAGTGACCCGTCTCCCGCACGCACGCACCCGCACCCACCCGGTCACCCCCGGCGGACCAGGGGTGACCGGGCGGACGGTCCGCCGCCTTCAGGAGCCGGCGAGCAGGTCGCGCAGCAGGGCGACCGTGTCGGCGTCCAGGTCCCGGCCGGTGCGGCGGCTCAGTGCGTCGAGCCGGTTCACCGCGCGCAGCAGCTGGTCGCGCGCACCGGCCGAGGCGTAGGCGTAGAAGAGGTCCCGGTGCAGGAGTTCGACGTCCGGGGCGACCGCGAGGCCGCGGAAGACGGCCGCCTCGGCGCTGCGGTGGTCGCCGTACTGGAGGCGGCGGGCGGCGAGCTCGTGGGCGGTGTCGACGATCGCGGCGATCATGTCCTGGCGCTCGGACTCGGCCCAGCCGTACGAGGCGGGTGGAGCCTCGGCGAAGGGGGCTCCCCGCACCAGGGCCAGGGCATGGGCGAGGGCGGCGTCGGCGGTGGCACTGGTGCTGCGCATGCCGCGCCGGTAGAGGCTGCGGAACTCGTCCCAGTCGCAGGTGACGGCCGGGGCGAAGGCGTAGCCGGCGGTGGTCTCGGTGGGCAGGTAGGCGCGGCCGTCGGGCGAAGTGCCGAACCAGGCCGCCAGGTCGGCGAGTTTGGCCGGGAGCGGGCTCTTGGCGTCGGGCGCGGTGGGGTGCGGGTCGAGATGGGCGGCGCCCGGGTGGAGGTCGTGGTCGAGCGCGTGGTGGTCGGCGCCCGGGCGCAGCGCGAGGTAGACGGCGAGCTCGGTGAGCCGGGGCAGCGCGCCGGGTTCGACGGCTCCGGGGGTGCCGGCCACGTCGACCGGGCCGAGCAGCCGGATCCGGGGGGCGTTGCGCGGGGTGTGCGCCTCCGGGGAGCGGAGGATGGCGAGCAGGTCGTCGCTGTCGCTGCGGCCGGGGGTGGTCCGGGCGACCGGGGCCGCGGCGGCCGGACCGGGTTCGGCCGGCGTCCCTGGCTCTGCACCGGACGGGGCATCCGAAACGCTCGGCTCCGGCCGGGCCGGAACGCGCGGGTCGACGCCGGTGGGCGCGGGCGCGCTCTGGTGCGTCGGCACGGGCTCGGCGGGCCGTACGGGCTCTGCGGGCTGCGCGGGCGGTATCGGCCCGGCAGGCGGCTGCGGGACCACGGGACGCACGGTCTGAACGGGCTGCGCGGGCCGAACGGGCTGCGCCGGCTGAACGGGCTGCACGGGAAGCACCGTCACCGGGGCGTCCACCGGCGCCGCCTCGGCGGTGGCGGCCGCGTCCTCCGGCCCCGTCCCGGTCGGCTCCGCCACCTCGGCGGGCCCGGCCGGCAGCCGCAGGTCGCGGGTGGCCTCGTCGGCGGGCTGCCCGGTCCCGGTGGCCGCCTGCCGCCCCTGCCCGTTGACGGCGAACCGCGCCGGCCCGGGCACGGGCGCGGGCACCGGCGCGGGCGCCACCGGGTCGGTGCCCGCGAAGGGGCTGGCGCCGGTCCCGATGACCCGGGTCAGCAGCTGCGGCCCGGTCGCCGCGTCCTCCCCCTCCTCCGCCGTCGCGCCCGGAGCGCCGACGGCGGCCAGCACCGGTACGGTGACGGGCAGTTCGGTGGTGTCGGTGTCCTCGTCCGGGTCCGGGTCGAGCCCGGGGCCGTCCAGGGTCCAGGCGGGCGCCGGGTGCTGGGTGGGGTCGTCGGCGACCCGAAGCAGTTCGGTGACCTGGTCGTACTGGTGGTCGTCCAGCCGCTGGAGCTCCACGGTCAGGTGCAGGCCCGGGATGGCGGCCTGGCCGGTGGCCGGCAGGGTCCAGCGGGCCACCGGTCCGGTGCCGGGCTCGGGGGCGCGGGTGATGACGGCGACGCAGGTGCGCGGGCGGGCGTCCAGCAGTCGGCCGAGCTCGGCGGGCACCTCGCCGCCGGGTCGCTGGGCGCAGAGCACGATCTCCGGCACCCAGGACTCGTCCGCCTGGCCCCGGCTGCGGGCCTCGCGCGGGCTTGCGGCCTCGGCCGCGATCAGGGTGGCGCGGGCCTTGGCGGTGCGCGGGCCGAGGGCGGCCAGCGCGGCCTCCAGGGTGGGGTGGCGGTGGATCCGCTCGGCGGCCGGTCCGCTGATCGGCACCTCCTCCGCGAGGTCCACCAGGTGCAGGTGGAGCCGGTCGGCCAGCGGGCTGTGGGCGAGCTCGATGGCGAGGGTGCGCAGCACGTCCCGGGCGTCGTCGGGGTGCCCGGACAGGTGGAGCAGCCGGACGGCCTCCAGGTCGGCGAGGACCACCGAGCCGTCCGGCGAGGTGCCGAGGGTGACCAGCGCGGGGTAGGGCGCGGCGGTCTTGCGGGCCTGGGCGGGGCTCAGCACGTCGCCGGACTCCTCGCTGCACCACCAGACGTTGGCGGCGTGCGCGGCGCGGAACGGCGCGATCGGGGTGGCCGGTCCGGACAGGTGGAGTTCGATGGTGTGGTCGGGGGTGATCCGGGCCGCGACGATCGCGGGCAGCCGCTTGCCGCCGCGCACGGTGTTGCGGGCCAGGGTGCGCAGGGCGCGGTCCAGCAGCTCGAGCCCGGCGCGGTCCTGACGGGCCATCAGTTCGTTCTCGAAGGCAGCGGCCTCGGCATCGGGCATCGCGATGCGGTGCCGGGGGCGACGGGCGCGCAGCTGGGTGCCGCGCCGGTAGGCGACGGTGCCGACCATGATGGCGGCGAGCAGGACGCCGACCGTGGAGGCGCCCAGGGCGACGCGGTAGTCGCCACCGGGCGCCCGGGCGGCGTGCGCGGCGGGAGCGGGAGCCGGAGTGTGGGCGGGCACCGGGTTCTGGGACGGGGCCTCGGGCTGGGCCGGGGACGGGGCGGGAGCCGGGGTCCGGGCAGCCGGGACCTGCTCGGGCGCGCCCGACGTCGCGGGCGCCTGCTCGGAACCGGCAGCGGGAGCAGGAGCAGGTACAGGTGCAGGCGCAGGAGCTGGCGCGGCCGCCCCCGGTACGGTGAGCACCATCCCCGGCTCCAGCACGTCCGGATCGGTCAGCCGTTCCCCGTCCGGCGCCTGCACGCCCTTGTTCGCCTCGAACAGCTTCGGCCAGGCCTCGGCGTCTCCCAGCTCCCGCTGGGCGATGGCCGACAGGCTGTCCCCGGAGCGGACGGTCACCGTCTTCGGCCCGCCCGCAGCCGGCTCCGTCGCGGACTGCGGCGTCTGCGCCGGAGCCGGTGTCTGCGTCTGCGCCGGAGCCGGTGTCTGCGCCTGTGCCCGGGCGGGAGCCGGCTCCGGGGCCGGGGCGGGGCCCTGCGCGGGCGCCTTCGCCTCGTCCGGCTTGGCGTCCGCCGGCATCAACAGCTCCCAGCCTGGCTGGATCGGCCGTTCCGCGTCGAAGCGCAGGCCGGAATCGTCCATCACCCGGCCGTCGTTGAGCTTGGCGATCTCCACCCACCGCTCCCCGGAGCCCAGTTGGCGCTCCGCGATGGACCACAGACTGTCCGCCGGCCGGCTGTCCCGTACGGTGTAGGTGGGGCGGGGGTCGGTCGCCGGGGCCAGCGCGGGCGCGGGCTGGGCGGCGGGCAGCGCGGCCCGCTGCACGCCCGGGGTCAACTGGGCCTGGGCGGCGGGGGCGTGGGAGGCTCCGGGCGCCGCCGCGAAGGCCGAACCGGCCACCGGCAGCAGTGCGAGCACCGAGCCGACCAGCCCGGCCGCGAGCCGCTGGCTCCAGCCGAAGGCCGGGATCCGGCGGGCGATCCGGCCGCGCAGCTGGGCGGGGACCTCCAGCAGGACGGAGAGCGCGAAGCACGCCCAGGCCAGCCAGCCGACCACCACCAGCAGCCAGAGGAACAGCTGTCCGTCGTCCGGGCTGGTGAGCGCCTCCCCCACCCCGCCGGACGCGACCTCGCCCATCGAGGCGACCGCCTGGGTGCCGTACAGCAGCAGCGCGGGGACGCCGAACAGCAGGGCGAGCAGGGTGACCAGCGCGGCGAGCGCGGTGATCAGCGCGCCGCCGCGGCCGCGTCCGGCCCGGCGTCCGCTCCGGGCGTGCCCCCTCACGGTCGGCGTCCCGCCCTTCCCGGTTCCGGGCCCACCGGTACGGGCCTGGGCGGTACGGGCCTGGTCCTTGGCACGTGGCGCGGCCATCAGTCGGTCTCCGCTTTCTCGACTCCGTGGACGAGGGTCGCACTGCCCTTGCCCGTTACCTTCCGCTGCCCGAGGGCGCCCAGCAGGACCGGCCGGTAGTCGGTCCGCACGGTGACGGTGACGACCTTGCCGCCACCGGAGAACTCGACGTCGTCGACGTGCAGCCCGTACAGCTCCAGGTAGGTCTCGGCGGCCTGCCGGACGTAGTCCTGCTTGACCTTGAAGCCCTTCCCCTGCAGCACGGCCGCCTGGTCGAGCTGTTGTCCGCCGACCCGGGCGGCCTCCTGGGCGTAGGCGTCGGTGCGCTCGGCGACCCGCAGTCGGCCGCCCGCGTCGATCACCAGCGCGATGACGAGCACCAGGTAGGCCGCGCAGATCGCCACGAACAGGGCGACCGCGCCCCGGTCCGGGCGGGGTCCTGGGCGTCGCAGTCGACTCAGCACCCGCATCCCCTACCCCCAATCCGCACGATGTCTCCCCACCGACCCCCCGCCGGGCGCCACTCGGTACCGTTGCGTCATCCCCCGAGCGCTCTCCGCTTGCGTCTCCCCCGCGCGGGCCGTCCCCAATCCCCCTGCCGCGCCCGTTGCGGCCCGCGTGCCGCCCCGTGCCGCCGTCATGTGCCGCGGTAGCGGTCCATCACCGAGATGAACTCCCCGACGAGGTGCTTCGTCACGGGCACCCCGGACGGTCCGCCGAGCAGGTCGGCGAGTTCGACGTCGCAGACCACGGTGACCTTGACGGTCACCACCGGGCCGCCCTCCAGTTGCAACTCGCCCGTGCTGACCCGGACGTCCTGCTCGCGGCAGGAGACGCCCTGCTGGCGCAGCGTCGCCAGGGCGGAGTCCCTGGCGGGCTGGTCCACCCCGGCGACGCTGCGCTGCAGCGAGCCGGTCCGGGCGCCCGCGCGGGCCGCGGCCTCCACCGTGCCCGCCGCGGTCTGCACCCGCCCGGCGGCGATCGCCAGCAGGACCAGTCCGACCACGCCAGGGACGACGATCGCCGCCTCGATCGCGATCCCGCCCCGGTCCGGCCGGCGCGGCCGCCGTCGCCACCCCGGCCGCACGGCGCCGACCGGCCCTCTCCCCGGTCTCACGGCGTCACCACCGGCGGGACGAAGCGCTCGCGCGGCGCCTCGGCGTACTGGCGGACGCTGGGCCCGGTGAGCCCGGGTATCAGCAGCGGGGGCGCCAGTTCCACCGTGACCTTGATCGTCTCGGCCGTGCTGTCTCCCGTTTCCACCCGGTAGCCGTGCACACCCTGCCGGTCCAGGAAGTCCCCGGCCTGCCGCCGGGCGGCCTCCTCCGCCGCCTCCTGCTCCGTGTTCCCCTGCACCCGGCCGGCGTCCACGCCCTCACGGGCGGCGGTGAGCGCGACCTGCCGGTCGTACCAGATCAGCGCGGCCTGGACGACGAGCAGCAGGAGCAGCAGGACGACCGGGAAGACGATGGCCAGACTGATGCTCATCGACCCCCGGTCGCCGCGGCGGCGGAGGAACCCGGTCACTTGGTGGCGCCACCCGCGCCGCCCGCGGCACCCCCGCCGCCGGGCAGGTTCGGGTCCTGCTCGACCTTGGTGACCACCTTGTCCTTCAGCAGGTACAGCGCGGTCGCGACGGCGCCCGCGACGAACACCAACGCGATGATGGCGAGGGCGAGTTCGATGCTGATGGCGCCGCGGTCGCCGCGCGCCCGGGCGGCGCGCAGCCGGCCCAGCCGCAGGGTGAACAGCAGCAGGGCGAACTGCACGGGCAGCAGCACGGGCCGCAGCGCCCGTCCGGCCAGCTGGGCGAGTCTTACGGTCATCGGGGTCTCCGGTCCTGGTTGTTTGGTGTCAGCTGCTCTGTGGCACACGTCAGTTGAGCATCTGGTGGAGCGCCGGAAAGACGATCAGGACGGTCATCAGCAGGGTCAGGGCGGCGCCCGGCGCGACCATCCGCTCGCTGTCGGCGTTGGCGCGGGCGAGGTCCTCGGCGAGGAGTTCGCCGCGCAGTCCCTTCGCGCGGGCCCGCAGGGTGTCGTACACGGCGGCGCCGTCGGTGCCGGACAGCCGCATGATGTCGGCCACGTCCTGGAGCGGACTGAGGCCCAACTCCTCGGCCAGTGCGTCGAGTCCGGCCCACGGCGGGAGCCGGTCGGTGGCCGCGCGCTCCAGCGCGTCGCGGATCCGCCGGAACACCGCGCCCTGCCCGACCGAGGCGGCCCGGCGCAGTGCCTCGGCGGGGCCGCAGTCGGCGGCCCGTTCCATCGCGACGAGTTCCAGGTACGCGGCGATGCCGTGCAGGTACTCGGTGCGGGCCTCCTTGGCCTCACCGCGCACCACGGCGTCCGGGACGAACCACAGCAGCGCGGCCAGCAGCGGCCCGGCGACCAGCGGCAGGGCGAAGGGTAGGCCGATGTCCATCAGCACGGCCATCGCGCCCAGGTAGGCGGGCAGCACCAGGCCGAGCGCGGCGAACAGCAGCTTGTGCACCATGAACCGGGCCGGGGTGCGGCCGATCAGGGCGAGTTCGCGGCGCGGGATCGACACCCCGCGCAGGGTGAGCGAGCGTTCGCCGATCCGGTCGTACCAGCGCGGCCGCTCGTCCGGGTCCTGCTCGCGGTCCGCGGGGGCGCGGTGCAGCCGGTCCAGTGCCTGGCCGAGGTCCGGCGGCGCGGGCCGCAGTTCGGCGATCAGCAGGGCGAGGCCGCCGGCCGCGACGGCGCCGGCCAGCACGGGCCAGGGGGAGATCACCGGACCTCCCCGAGCCGCTCTACCGGCGCCCGCTCGACCCCGGGGCCGCGGCGCCCGCCCTTGCTGCGCCGGTCCGGGGCGAGCAGCCGGGGCACCGGCGGGTGCGAGGCCAGGGCCCGCATCCAGGCGATGATCGCGACGAACAGGGCGGCCACCACGGCGAGCACGACCTGGCCGAGGAAGGTCCCGTACGGGCGGGTGTACTCGGTGTTGAAGGAGCCGACCGTGACGACCAGCACGATGATGCCGACCAGCCAGCGGATGGTGGTGCGGTGCTTGGCCCGGTCAGCCTCGATGGCGCGGCGCTGGCGGACCTCCTCGCGCACCGAGTCGGCCATGTCGGAGAGCGTCCGGGCCAGGCCCGGGCCGCTGTCCCCGGCCCGCAGCACCAAGGCGGCGAGCACCTTGTCGGCGGTGGCGTCGGACAGGCTGTCGGCGAAGGCGTGCAGCGCCTCCTCGGGCCGCCAGCGGGCCTGCAGCCGGGCGGCCAGCTCGCCGATCTCGTCCTCCAGGGCGGCGGGGGCGGTGCGACGGCTGGTGACGATGGCCTGATTGAGGCCGACGCCGAGCAGCAGCACGTCGGCGATCCGCTGGGTCCACTCGGAGAGTGCCTCCAGCCGCTCGATCCGGTGGGTGTCCGGGCGGGTGGTGTCGAACAGCCAGGGCAGGCCGAAGACGGCGAGCGGCACCAGCAGGGCGGTCAGCGGGATGCCGGTGAACAGCCAGGCCAGCGGCGCGCCGACGAGCGCGAGCGGCAGCTGGATCCGGCGCAGCCGCACCATCCGCAGCGAGGCCGCGCCGGGGGCGCCGTACCAGAAGACGTGGGCGCGGCTCGCCAGCGGGTTGTCCCGGCGGGCGGGCCCGTCGTCCTCGTCGGCGGGCTCGCTGCCGCGGGCCCAGGCCACAAGGGCGACCAGGCCGCCCGCGAACGCCAGCCCGCACAGCGCGAAGAGCAGCATCACCGCGCGCCACCGCCGATCCGCAGTTGCAGCGGGGTGGCCCAACTCCCGTACCGGGACCCGAGCAGCGTGGCGTCGAAGCCGGCCCGGCGCAGGTCGTCCAGGCACTGCGGCGGGGTGTGCGGGACGGCGCGCGGCTCGCCGAGGTCCGGCCGGGGGCCGAAGACGGTGTTCAGCGCGGGCCGGCCGCTCTCGCCCAGGCCGGTGACCTCCAGGACGTGGGAGACGAAGCGGTGCCGGCGGCCGCCGACGGCGGTCTCGTCGACCATGCTGACGTGCACGATGAGGTCCAGGGCGTTGGCGGTGAGCCGGTAGGCGAGCGCGTCGGTCATGTGCGAGCCGTACTCGAGGCAGAGTTCGGCGATCCGGTCGACCACCATGTGCGGGCCGCGGGCGTGCAGGGTGCACATCGAGCCGCCCTCGCCGTTGGTCATGACCCGCAGCATCGGGACGACCTCGCCGGAGCGGACCTCGCCGACGATGATGCGCGAGAGCGTCATCCGCAGCGCGGCCGGGATGAGGTCGCCGATGCTCAACTCCCCGGCCAGTCGGCCCTCGACGCGCTCGCCGTTGCCCTCGCGAGCCTCCATCGGGACGACCTGGCGCAGGTGGCCGAGGGTGTGCAGCCAGAGCTCGAACTCCGACTCCAGGGTGCCGATCCGCTCGTCCGGCGGGATCTCGGCGGCCATCGCGCGCAGCAGGCTGGTCTTGCCGACGCCCTGGGTGCCGGTGATCATCACGTTCTTCCGGGCCCGGATCGCGGCGGCCAGGAAGGCGGCCAAGGTGGCGTCCAGGGTGCCGAGTTCGACCATCTCGGGCAGCGTCGCCGAGGCCACCCGGTGGCGTCGGATCGCCACGTACGGGCGGGGCGTCACCTCGGTGAGCGCCTGCAGGCGCATGCCGCCCTCCAGGCGCAGCGCGAGGGTCGGGCTGGCGGTGGACAGGCTGCGCTCGCCGCCGCCGTGCTGGCGGGCCAAGTCCTGCAGCAGTTCGACGAGTTCGGCGTCGCTGTCGGCCACCGGCGGGACCTGGCGCAGGGGTTGGTGCACCTTGGAGACCCAGACGTCGTCGCAGCCGTTGATCAGGATGTTCTCGATCTCCGGATCGTCCAGGTAGGGCTGGAGCCGGCCGGCCCGGAACAGCAGGTCGAAGACGGCCTCGGCGAGGGCGCGGTCCTGCTCCCGGGTGGGCGGGATGCCGTGGGTCTGCGCGTAGGCGTCGGACCAGCGGGCGACCGACTCCTCGATCAGCGCCCGGCCGCGCTGGCGGCGGGTGGCGCGGTCCGGCTCGGCCCCGGAGGCGGTGGTCAACCGGGTGATCTGCTGGTGCAGTTCGGCCGCGACCTGGCGCTTGAGCTCGCGCGCGACCTGCGGGTCGACGGCCGGCCGGGTGGCGGCGCCGCGCAGGTCCAGCGAGGGCAGCTGGGAAGGCACGGCGGTGGGGCCGGCGGCGGGGGCGGCAGCCGGGGGGACGGGCCCCGGGGGGACTGAGCCCAGCACGACGGGCTGCGGCGCGACCGGGCCGGGCCGGTACGCCTGCGACTGCGCTTGTGATTGCGCCTGCGGCTGCGGCTGCGCTTGTGGCTGCGCGGCGGTCGGTACCGGCGCGGCCCAGGGCAGGGCGGCCGGGTCGGCCGCCGGGCGCTGGTGCAGGGGGCTACCGCGCACGGAGCACCTCCCCGGGGTTGTACGGGTACTGGTCGTCGCTCTGACTGTTCGTCACCATCGGCTGCTGCAGTTGGTACTGGCCGTCCTCGTCGGTCGGTCCCGCCGCCTGGACGTGCGTCTGGACGTGCGCCGGGAACGGCGCCGGGGCGGCGGGCTGGGGCGCCAGTCCGGCCAGCGGTGCGACCGGGCCGGTGGTGATCACCGGCGGGGTGTACGAGGGCGACTCGTGCTCGCCCTGGCCGTAGGCCGCCTGCGCGTGGGCGGCCGGGCCGTGGCTGGACTGTCCGTAGCCGGGCTGGGCGTAGCCGGGCTGGGCGTAGCCGGCCTGCCCGTGGCCCGGCTGCCCGTGGGCGGGCTGCCCGTACGGCGCCGGCCCGGGTGCCGGCGACGCCTGCGGCACCGCAACGGTCGGCGCCGCCACCGGCACGGGCGCGACGGGCCCGGGCCCGCCCGGCGCCGCGAACTGGGCGGGTGGCGCGGGCACGGGCGCCGCCGCGGGCGCCGGGTTCGGCGCGAGCCGCTGCCGTCGGCGGCGGACCAGCAGCTGGATCTCGTCCGCCGCCGACCGCGCCGTGCGCATCAGTTCCGAGCGGATGAACCGCCGGTCGCCGGTGTCCCCGCCGTCGGACAGCACCCGCGCGGTGCGGGTGGCGTGCGGCAGCACCCCGAGCAGCGGCAGGCCGAACTCACGCGACACCTCGGCCCCCGAGTACGGGCCCTCCGCGACCAGCAGCAGTCCGAGCGCGTCGGTCCCGGTCCCGGCGGCGGCCAGGTCCTCGCCGAGCGCGGCGAGCCGGGGGCGGGCCGCGCTCAGCCCGCGCAGCGTGCTGCGGACGGTCACCGCCACCACGTCCGCGCGGCGGGCCAGCACCGCACTGGTCCCGGCGGCGCCGGAGCGGCCGAGGTCGACGATGACGTCGTAGCCCTGCTGCTCGATGCCGTGCAGCAGTTCGGCGAGCGGCTCCCAGGTGTAGGCGAGGCCGGGTGCCTGGGCCGGGTCGGTGAGGCCGGGCAGCAGCAGCCGTTCGGCGTTGCCCTCGGGCGAGAGGTCGATCAGCTGCTCCCAGATGGTCTGGGCGAGCAGCCCGCGCCGGTCGGCGACGGCCAGGTTGCGCAACCCGTACACCGCCTCGACCCGGCCTTCCAGGGCGCCGGCGAGCACCGCGCCGCCGTCCGGGTCGGCCTCGACCAGCAGGATCCGCCGGCCGGGCTGGAGCGGCCAGGCCAGCAGCAGTGCGAGGGCCGTGGTGGTGGCACCGGGCGCGCCCGGGCCGCCGACCACGGCGATCACCGCCATCAGGCGCCACCCGTTCCGGCCGGAACCGACGGCGAGCCGGCTCCGCCGGAGGGCGTCGCGCCGGTGGGGGCGGCCGAGGGAGCGGCCGAGGAGGAGGCCGGGGTGCCGGCCCCGGCCGGAGCGGACCCGCCCGCGGCGGTCCCGCGGGGGGCCAGCAGCACCTGGATCCGCCCGCCGGCCACCCACTGCGCCAGCCGGGGCCCGTCCGCCGAGCCGACGGCCACGTCGATCACCTGGCTGCCGTCGGTGTCCACCCGGCCGACCGTGATCACCGTCGCGGCCAGCGAGTCGGGCCGGCCGTTGTCGGGGGTGTTGACCACGACGATCTGCACCCCGGGCTGGAGTCGGCTGGCGGGCAACTGAGTGCGCTTGGCCGACACGCCGACGACGATCTGCCCGGGCTGCACGGACAGGCCCTGCGCCAGGTCCGAACTCGTCAGCATGGAACCGCGCTTGAGGTCGGTGGCGGCCCGCATGCCGACCGCCTTGGCCCGGTCCTGGGCGGAGACCGGGTGCAGCGCCGGGTCGCCGGCGATCCGGGCCACCACCAGGTCGTCCTCGGTGATCACCTGCCCCCAGGGCACGTCCCGGGCCAGCGCCAGCACCGCGACCCGCTGGCCGGTGCTGTTGTAGAGGGCGGCGCCGCCCAGCCCGCCGGCCGCGATCAACGCGACCGCCATCGCCAGCACGGCGGGGCGCCGCCGCCGGGCCCGCATGGTCCGGCCGGGCGCGTGCGGCACCGCCCGGCCCCGGCTCCGGCCGCCGCCCTGGTCCTGCTGCTCCGGCAGCGCCACGGACACCGCGGCGCCCGCGGGCGTGCCGGATCCCGGCGTCGCGAATGTACGGTTCTCCACCGGGTTCCGCCCTTCCCTCGTTCGCTTTCCGGCTCGTCAGTGACCGAACTGCCGTCGTGGCACCGTCAGTTGAGGACCTGCACCTCAGCGACCTGGACCGCGAAGGGGTCGCTGTCCTGCGGCGGCATCGCGATCGTGTACTTCTCCGGGTTCGGCCCCGTCACGACCACGTCGGCCACCCAGTGCGTCGACACCGTGGCGGTGAAGACGCCGTTCTTCCTCGTGCCCGAGCCGACCGCGAACTCGTAGCCGCAGTCCGGGGACTTCTGCGCGCCGTACTTGGGGTCGTACGGCGTCCCTGCCGTCGCGCACTCCTTGCTGCCGCCGGTGCCGAAGTCCCAGGTGGCGCCGGTCAGTCGGGCCGTGACGGTGACGGTGACGCCCCCGGACGCCGCGTTCCCCGGCTTGGGTGGCGTCGCGTTCTCCGCCCAGAGCCACACCGGCGCGTTGACCACCGCCGTTCCGCCGGGCGCGATGCGGCCCACCGGCGCCGGGAGGCGGACCCTGTCCTTCGCCTCCCGCTTGAGCTCCGCCACGCTCTTCACCCGCTGCCCGGTGGGCACGAACACGAACTGGGCGCCGTCCTGGCCGCCACTCGTCTGCGGGCAGACCTTCGAGTAGATCGAGCCGTCCGTGGGCTTGTTGGTGCCCCAGGCCGGGTCGTCGGCCGGGGGTTGCTTGTCCAGCTCGCGGTAGTAGCAGCCCTCCCCGCTGTCGAACGAGCCCCACTGCGGGTCGTAGCACGCCCACTGCACCCCGTGGTAGCTGCACAGTTCCGAGCCGCCGTCCGACCCTCCGCCGCTACCGCCCGGATTCGCGGTGGAGGTCGTTCCACCCGAATTGGCCTGCGCGCAGATCACGTTGGGGAAACACTGTTCGGCCCCGCCGCTCGGCGGTTCGTCCGCCGTCGCCGTCACCGCCGAGGACAGCAGCAAGCCCGCCGACAACGATGCGACGGCCGCGAACCGTCCGGCCGGTTTCCGCGCGTTCAGCATGTCCGGTCCACCTCCCGAGTGAACTCGTAGATCAGCCAATGTGCTTGGAACCTGCGCAGGGAAGCGGTCGCGACGTACCGGTTCAAGCGCCCGCCCGGATCCTTCACCGCTCCGGTGGCGGCATCGACACGATGCCAGTCCGAGAGATCGACGCAGTCCTCGATCACGGCGGTCTGCGGATCGGCTTTCAGATCAATCGCCTTCACCACCGCGGAATTGTGCGGCGTTCCGGTCATCACCACTTTGGCGTCGTGGAGTTGGCGCAGGCCGACCAGGGTGTCGGACAGGGCCCGCCCGGAGGAGTAGCGCTCCAGCGCCGATCCGTCCGAATCCGTACGCCCGAATGCCTCGGCCTGGGACTGCCACCAGTCCTGATACGTCTTCACCGCCAGTCGCGCCATGGCCCCTTCCGGGCCGTCGGTCGGCGCGATCGTGGCGTTTACCGAACCACCCGAAGGAGTTAACGGACCCACTCCCGCAACCGTGGGCGCGGGCGACCCGAGGCGATCGACGGAACCACTCGCACCACCGCTCGCACACGCCCCGAGCAGCAACATCAGAACCGCCCCGCCAGTCCCAACCGCCCCAGGGCGCAACACATTTCCGCGCTGCCGCATCGCCCCACCTCGTCGCGACCGAGCCGATCCGTGATCCACGGCCGCCAGGAGAATTCCGCCGTCCCGCCGATGTTTCCGTTGGGGATCGATTCTTCGCCAACCCACCCCATCACGGCAACACCTCAGGCCCCCTGACCTTACGCGGAAGGCGGTTCCGTCGGGGCACTTTCCCGCCACAGAACGGCCAACAGTTCTTCGGAAAGCGACAATCCGGCCAATGCGCCCCGAACCGCGGCGCGATTGCGCAGCAACAGGCGCCCACCGTGCGGCGGAACGAGCAGGCGCGCGCCCGGCGCACCCGAACTACCGGACGGATCACCGCCGTCGAGCAGCCCGGCCACGGCGGGCTGGAGGTCCAGCGGGGCGACCGCCGCGGGGGCTCCCGGGACGCCGTGCCGCAGGACGGTGGTGAGCGCCCGGCTGAACGAGCCCTCGTCGCCCGGCAGTACGGCGTCCCGGCCGCGTCTGCCCGGGGCGCACCGGCCGATCCGGCCCCACAGCGGGACCCTGGAGTAGCTGAGCAGCTCGCCCGCACTGTCCTCGCCGGTGCGTTCCAGTGCCGTCCAGGTGTCCCGGTCGGCCACCGCGTCGACCAGCAGCAGCGCCTCCTCCTGGTCGCCGTGCACCATCGCGCTGACCACCCAGTCCCAGGCCAGGCCGCGCCGGTAGGCGTTGTCGGGGGTGCTGCCGCCGGCGACCAGGGCGAGCCGGCGCCCGCGCGGGTCGGCCACCAACTGGCCGACCAGGCAGACCACCAGCCAGCGGCCGGGGCGCTGGGCGGCGTCCCGGACGGCGGTGAGCATCGCATTGGCGTCCGCGTCCGGCGCCACGGCACTGACCCGGCAGCCCGCCGCGCCGGTGTCGAAGCACATCCCGGGCAGCACTTCGGCCAGCAGCCGGGCACCCGCCGGTGCGTGCGCCGAACCGCCGAAGGCCCGGTCGGGCCCGCCGTCCGCCCCGATCACCACCAGATCGACTCCGCCGGCCATCCGTCCGCCCCCTCCTCCGCCCGCCCCTCCACCGATCCCGCCGCCGGGCAGGCTACCGCTCCGGGCGGGCGCCGACGGGGCTCCCGGCCCGTCGGCTCAGGGACCATGGGCCCTATCGGCGCCCGCGCCGACCGACGACGATCGGACGCATGGAGCGTGAAGACCGTGTGGAGACCCTGAGCGAGGCCGAGTGCCTGCGGCTGCTCAGCACCGTGCCCGTCGGGCGTGTGGTGTACACCGAGCACGCACTGCCGGCCGTCCTGCCGGTCTCCTTCGAGGTCCTGGAGGGGCGCCTGGTGCTCGCCGTGCGCCGGGGAAGTGCCACCGCGCGCGGGCTCGACGGCACGGTGGTGGCCTTCCAGGCGGACCTGCTGGACCCGGTCACCCGCACCGGGTGGAGCGTGCTGGTGCACGGCCGGGCGGACGCGGTCAGGGACCCCGAGCAGGTGCGCCGCGCTCTGCGGTCCGGACTGCGACCGTGGGTGGGGGATCCGGAGCCGCTGTTCATCGCGCTGGTGCCGGAGCTGGTCAGCGGCCGCCGGCTGTTCCCGACCGGGCGGGGCGGGCCGGGGCAGGGCGCCCTGGGGCAGGGAACAGTGGGCCAGGGGGCATCGGGGCAGGGGAGATCCGGACAGGACGCCGTCGGGCGGCCGCTGCTGCGGCCCTGAACTGGCGTTTCGCGTTCCGCTCCTGACAGGTACCGGTGGGTAGGCATACGCTTCCGGCGTCCTGACCCCCTCCCCGGGGCCCGTCCCCCCTCCAGGAGCGCACCGTGACGACCTTCGCCTCCCTCTCCGACCTGACCGCCGCCGTCGGCACCGAACTGGGCACCAGCGAGTGGCACACCATCGACCAGCGGAAGATCGACCTCTTCGCCGAGGCCACCGGGGACCACCAGTGGATCCACGTGGACCCGGAGCGGGCGAAGGAGAGCCAGTTCGGCTCGACCATCGCGCACGGCTACCTGACCCAGTCGATGATCCCGGTGCTGGCCAAGGAGTGCTACGCCGTCGAGGGCGTGCGGATGGCGCTGAACTACGGCTCGGACAAGGTGCGCTTCCCGGCCCCGGTGCCGGTGGGCACGGCGATCCGGGCCACCGCCGAGCTGCTCTCGGCCACCGAGGTCCCGGGTGGCGTCCAGGCGGTGGTGCGGTTCACCATCACCAGCGAGCAGAGCGCCAAGCCGCACTGCGTCGCGGAGGCGATCACCCGCTTCTACGCGTAGCGGCGGGCGCCGGGGCCGGGGCGGCGCGCCGCCGGGGGGCCGGGTCGGGCGGGGCGGGCGGGGCGGCGCAGGGCCGGGCAGACCGGGGCAGGTGTCGGGTACCCCGATTGGACCGCGCCGGGCCCTCCACCGGGTCCGAACGGCCCACGGCGAGTAACGTCCGACGAGATGGTTGTCGTACTTCAGTGGCCTCATGAGCCCCGGAGTACGCGCCCTGGGCCTGCCCGGTAGCCGTGACCGTCCCTGGAGGAGCCGTGCCCCGCCCCGCCCCGTGGTTCTCCCGTCTCGTCGGTCTGACCTCGCAGTTCGCCCCGCCGCCCGCCGGGCCCGCCACATCCGACCGCGCCGGCCTGAAACCCGTGCCCGGCAAGCCCGCCGTCCCGGTGCGGGCCGTGCCGGAGCGGGCCGTTCCCGGCCTGGCCGGGCTGTCCCGCGCCGCCTGGCACCGGGTCCGCACCGATGCCTTCGGGGCCGAGCCCAAGGGCGAGCGGCTGGCCCGGATCCGCCGCTCGCCCCAGTTCGCCGACGGCGCCTTCCGCAACCCGGTGCCGACCCGCCGCCTGGTCTACGAGCGAACCCCGCTGGAGATCACCCGCGCGCAGCTGACCGCGGACAAGACCCGCCGGGCGCCGGCCGCCGCGGTGCCGGTGCACCGGCTGCTCCCGGTCGACCTCACCGTCCCGCCCGCCTCCGGGCTCCGGCTCACCTGGCTCGGGCACGCCACCGTGCTCGCCGAGATCGGCGGACGGCGCGTCCTGCTCGACCCGGTCTGGGGCGAACGCTGCTCGCCGTTCGACTGGACCGGACCCAAGCGGCTGCACCCGGTGCCGCTGCCGCTGTCCGAACTCCGGCCGGTGGACGTGGTGGTGATCTCGCACGACCACTACGACCACCTCGACATGCGCACCGTGCGGGCCCTGATCGGCAGCGGCACGGTGTTCGCCGTACCGCTCGGGGTCGGGGCGCACCTGGAGCACTGGGGGGTGCCGGCCGGGCGGATCGTCGAACTGGACTGGTGGGAGTCGGCCGAGGTCGCCGGGCTGACCCTGACCGCCACGCCCGCCCGGCACTACTGCAGCCGCGGTCCGCGCACCAGCACGCTGTTCCTGTGGGCGTCCTGGGTGGTGGCGGGCGGCGGCCACCGGATCTTCCACAGCGGGGACACCGGGTACTTCCCCGGCTTCGCGGAGATCGGGCGCCGGCTCGGACCGTTCGACGCGACGATGATGCAGGTCGGCGCGTACAGCGAGTTCTGGCCGGAGGTGCACATGACCCCCGAGGAGGGTGTGCGGGCGCACCTGGACCTGGGCGGGGAGCTGATGCTGCCGATCCACTGGTGCACCTTCAACCTGGCGCTCCACCCCTGGGAGGAGCCCGCCGAACGCGTGGTCACCGCCGCCCAGGCGCTCGGCGCCCACCTCGCCGTCCCCCGCCCCGGCAAACCCTTCGAGCCCGCCGACCCGCCGGCGCTGCGGCTGTGGTGGCGCGCCGTCGCGGCCACGCCGCGCGGCATCGAGCCGCTGGTCGCGGAGGGGGCGGAGGTGCGCGAACAGGTGACGGGTGTCAGCGAACAGATTTCAAACTCTGTCAGCTGAAATCTGTTCGCTGAAAGCTGTCACCCGTCATCTGTTCGCCGTCATCTGTTCGCCGTCACCCGAGCCCAGCCGCCCCTGCCCCGACGCCCCGTTCAGCCCGCGAGGACGTCCCGCAGCGCCCGGGAGCACCTCCGGGTCCGCGCCCGGCCGGACCCGCAGCAGGGCCGTGCACAGGTCGGCCTGGCCGGGGATGGCGCCCGCCGCCTGGTACCCGGCGAGCCGCTCGACCAGCGCACCCGGCTCGATCGCCCCGGTGGCGTCGGTCGGGGTGACGAGCAGGTACGGCGGCACGTTGGGCGGTCACCTGCCAGGCGGCCTCCTCCAGCCGGAGGGCGAGGACGGTCCCGTGCGCGCTGGCGAGGACGGCGCCGTGCGCGCTGGTGCGGTCGGTGCCGCCGAGGGCGTCCCAGAGCCGGCGCGGCGGCGTCTCCCCCGCGACCGCGGCCACCACGAACAGCACCTCACGAGGCGTGCAGTCCCCCCATTGCGCGGCTCCCCGCCAGGGTGGGTCAGACGGACCGGCTCCAGCGCCTCGACCAGCCCGGCACAGTCGAGGTGGGCCTGCCGGACCAGCCCGTCCAGTACCCGTTCGAAGGCGGCGACCTCGGGCTCGCGGGCCGCGAGCAGCGCGGAGAGCTCCTCGGCCAGCTCGGCCGCCGAGCCGATCGGTGCCCGGCCGGGCGGGCGGCTCGGCCACCGACGGCAGGATCTCGTCCCACCCGGTGTCCCGCTCGTCCCCCGCGGATGCGCCTGGGCCCCGAGCGGGCCGGCGCCGCCGGGGGTGGCCAGGTCGAGGGCTCCGGCCGGCGGCGCCGCCCAGGACGGCCGACGGTCGCAGATAGCCGTACGCGTGTGCGGATTGCGTCGTGCGGAGCACGCTAGGTGACGGGTCTGACGGTTCGTCGGGCCAGCGCCGGGATGAAACATGTTCTACCAACTGGAAGCGTTACCCAAGTCACACCGCCACACGGTTGGCTTCTGCCACTATGGGCGCGTGACCGACCTGACAGAACAGCAGAGAACGATCGAGCAGGTGCCCGGCCCGGCCGCCCCGTTCGCCGAACTGCTGGAGATCGAGCAGCTGGACGAGAACACGTTCCGGGGCCGCTGCCACGCCGGCGCCCCGATGCGCGCCTTCGGCGGCCACGTCGCCGCCCAGGCCCTCGCCGCCGCCGGACGCACCTGCGCCGGAACGCGCGCGGTGCACTCGCTGCACGGCTACTTCACGCTGCCCGGCGAGCCGACCCGGTCGATCGACTACCAGGTCGAGCGACTGCGCGAGGGCTTCACCTACGCCACCCGCCAGGTCCGGGCGGTGCAGGGGCAGAAGGAGATCTTCAATCTCACCGCCTCCTTCAAGCTCCCCGAGCCGGACTCCGGCGACCGCCACCGCGAGATGCCCCCGCTGCCCGGCCCGGAGACCCTGCCCGACGCCTTCTCGCACTGGGACGAGGAACAGCGGACCGCGATCAGGAGCTCCGACGGCTTCCGCGACCTCGAACTGCGCTTCGTGCCGCCGGACGCCCCGGGCGTGCCGCCGGCCGTCCCCGGGATGCCGCAACAGTTCGTCTGGCTGCGCATCGCCAGCCCGCTGCCGGACACCGACCCGCTGCTGCACACTTGCGCGCTCACCTATCTGTCCGACCTGACCCTGGCCTCCACCGCCGGCCTGCACGAACAGCCGAACTTCTTCCAGCGCCTCGAACCGCCCCGACTGCTGATGGCCTCGCTGGACCACGCGATGTGGTTCCACCGCCCGTTCCGGGCCGACGAGTGGCTGCTGTTCGCCCAGCGCAGCCCGTCCGCCTCGGACGGCCGCGGCCTGTCGCTCGGCGAGTTCTACGACCGGGAGGGCCGGCTGGTCGCCTCGGCCGTCCAGGAGGCGCTGATCCGCAGGCTGACGTAGCGGCTCCGGCGCTCCGGCGGCCGCCCGGAGAGCCGCCGGACGCCCCGCGCGCCCCCGGAAGAACCGGGGTTGCCGCCCGGCGAACGGAGGGGGGCCGGTCGGCGTCATACTCCTGAGCGGCCCCGGCCCGTATCATGGTGCGGGTGACCAAGGTTGACCTGTCACCACGGCCGGTGGAGGCGATGTCTCCGCGTCAGCTCGAACGCCGCGAAAGCCTGATCGCGGCCGCGCTCGCCCTGGTGAACGAGATCGGCGTCGAGCGGCTGCAGATGAAGCAAGTCTGCGAGCGGTCCGGAGTCGCCCTGGGGACGGCGTACCGCTACTTCTCCTCCAAGGACCACCTCCTGGCCGCGGCGATCGCCGAGTGGCACCGGCTGCTGCTGGCGGACCTGGTGGCCGAACTGCGGGGGCCGCGCGCCGGGCTGGGGGCCACGGACCGGGCGGTGCGGTTCGTCCGGGGCGGGATGCGGGCCTACCAGCGCCAGCCCGAACTGGCCCGGCTACGGGTGGCCGTCGCCGCCTCCACCGATCCCTTCGCCAGCGAGGCCCTGCAGGGCATGGCGCGCGCCGACAGCACCGCCCTTCAGGCGGTGACGGCCGAAGTGCCCGCCGCGGCCAGTGACCTGGTGCGGCACATCGTCGTCCACGCCTGGCAGGGCGAGCTGACCGCCTGGGTCACCGGCCGCACCACCCTCGGGGACGCCCGGCGGCGGCTGGAGGACGTGGTGCGGCTGGTGCTGACCCCGTACGAGACCCACTACCCGGCCCCGTACGAGGTCCAGTCCACCGGTTGAGCCGGTCCCGCGGCCCTTCCCGACGGTGCGCGCTCAGACCACCGTCACCGGGTGCGCCACCACCGCGCCGAACAGGTAGCCCTCACGGTTGAAGGCCTCCCGTTCGGGCTGGGTGACGCCCCGGCGGTCCGTCGCGCGGGCGCGCAGCTCGTGACGGCCGGGCCGCTCGGGGCGCCAGAGGATGCTCCAGCGCGTCCAGTCGCCGGCGCACGGCTCGTCGGACAGCTCGGCGGGCCGCCAGCTCAGGCCGCCGTCGGTGCTCACCTCCACCAGGTGCACCGGCGCCGTGCCGGACCAGGACCGCCCGTGCAGCCGGTGCTCGCGCCCGGCCGCCAGCCGCGCGCCCTCGGCCAGTTCGAACGCGGACTTGACCACCTGGGTGGTGAGCGCGGCCCCGCCGCCGGGCGGGTGGCCGGGGCCGAACATCCGGTAGAACTCGGTGTTCCAGGGCGAGTGGAGCGGGTGGTCGGCGACCTCGATGCTGCCGACCCACTTGATCGAGGCGATGCCGACCCAGCCGGGCACCACCAGCCGCACCGGCGCGCCGTGATCGGGGGTCAGCGGCTGCTCGTTCATCTCGTACGCGAGCAGCGTGTCGTCCAGCGCCTTGGCGATCGGCAGCGGGCGGCGCACCGGGCCGTGGTTGGTGGCGCCGACGACGTAATCCGGGTCCAGGCCGGTCGGCAGCACGTCCACCGCGCCGTCGGTCAGCCCGGCGGCCCGCAGCACCTCGGCCAGCCGGACGCCCCGCCAGCTCGCCGAGCCGATGCTGCCGAGCGTCCACGGCGTGCCGGGGGTGTGCCGGCCCTGCTGGCGGTGGAAGTAGCTGCGGCCGTTGCCGGCGCACTCGATCACCGCGTGGATCCCGGTGGCGGGCAGCGCGCGCAGGTCGTCGAGGGTGAACTCGACGGCCCGCTCCGGTGCCGGGGCACCGCGCAGGCCGCTGCCGAACAGCTTCAGCCGCCAGCCGACCGGATCGATCAGCGGAGTGCTGGTGTGGTTGCGGACGAAGAACCGTTCCACCGGGACGTGACGGCCGAAGGCGGCCTCGCCGTCGGCGTCGCGCAGCGCCTCCCACCGCATCTCGGCGTTGGTGTCGCGCTGGATGAACCACTGGGCAGGCAGCGGTTTGACGATTCCGGGCGGGTTGACGCTTCCGGGCGGGTTGACGCTTCCGGACACGGGCCTGGGCACCTCCTCGGCGGCCGCCCGGCCCGGGGCGAACACCGGAGCGGCCGTCGCGGGCACGGCGAGCGCCCCGGCGGCGGAGCGCGGCGGCATCCGGACGGCACTGTCCGGATGGCGCTCCACACCCCAGCGTAGGGGCTCCGGCGCGTTCCGTGACCGGGACGGACGTCCGGGCCTTCCGTTTGACCTTCTCACCGGTGTGAATACCTAGCGTTCCCGGTGTCGGAACGAGCGCCGCTCGAACGGGCGGCCCATCCGACTGGGCAGCCCGTCCCACCGGGCGGTCCGTCCGGCTGAGTACGCCACGCCGTCCCACCGATCGGATCCCACCGACCAAGCACCGAGGAGCACCCGTGCCGTCCACCACCCCCGCCTTCGCCCCGCTCGCCCGGATCGTCCAGGGCTCCGGCCCCGGCCTGCTGCTCGCCCACGGCGCCGGCGGCAGCGCCCGGGACAACTGGGGCCCGCTGCTGCCCGACCTCGCCGCGCACCGCACCGTCGTCGCGCCCGACTACCCCGGCTCCGGCGACAGCCCGTACGAGCCGGGCGAGCCGACCCTGGACGAGTACGCCGACCGGCTGGTCGCCGCCGCAGACGAGGAGGGCCTCGACCGCTTCGACCTGGCCGGCTTCTCGCTGGGCGCCGCCGTCGCCGTCCGGATCGCCACCCGCCACCCCGAGCGGGTCCGCTCGCTGCTGCTGATCGCGGGCCTGGCCGGCGGTTCGGCGCGGCAGAGCGCGCTGGCCGAGCTCATGGTCCGGCTCCGCGACCGGCCCGCCGAGCTCGCCGACCTGATGCTCACCGTCGTCCTCGGCCACAGCTGGGTGGACGCGCTGCCCGCCGACCGGTTCGCGGTGCTGCGGGAGGGGCTCAGGTCCCCGCTGCCGGCCGGTTTCCCGCAGCAGTTCCGGCTCGCCGCCCGGACCGACGTCCGCGCCGAACTGGCCTCGATAGCCGTGCCCACACTGGTCGTCAGCACCGTCGAGGACATGCTCGTCCAGCCGTCCCAGCACCGCCTGCTGGCCGAGGGCATCCCCGGCGCCCGTTTCGTCGAACTCCCCGGCGGGCACCTGCCGATGGTCGAGGCTATGCCCCAACTGCGCGAGGTGGCAATGGAGTTCGTGAAGGACTGACCCGGGATTCCGGGATGGGAGGGCCAGCGTGCCCGGGAACACCCTGCCGGCGGCCCGCGTTGGCCCGATCATGCGCATCGGAGAACTCGCACGCCTGACCGGGGTGTCCGCCCGCCTGCTCCGCTACTACGAGGAGCAGGGCCTGCTCCGGCCCGCCCGCACCACGGCCGGCTACCGCGAGTACGACGAGGAGGACACCGTACGGGTGTGGCAGATCCGCAGCCTGCTCGCGGCCGGCCTGCCCACCCGGGTCATCGCCGAGATCCTGCCCTGCGCCACCGGCCCGACGCCGGCCCTGACGGCCTGTCCGGACCTGCTCGCCACCCTGCGCGGCGAACTCGCCGACCTGGACGCCCGGATCGACGACCTCACCCGCAGCCGCCGGGCGCTCTCCCACTACCTGGCGACCGCGCACGCGCCGAGCGCGGAGCAGGCGGCCTGACCGCCGGGCTTGATCGCCGGGGCGGGTCGGCGAGGCGGGCCACCGGGGCGGCTCGGTCGGCGAGGCGCGCCCGACGGGGACCAGGTCCCACCCGCCGAGCGCGGACGGCCCCGCTGACCAGCGCGTACGCCCCGGCCGCGGGTCGGGTGGGGCGTACGCGGCCAACCGACGCCCAAGCCCCGCCCGTTCTTCACCCGCGCGTACCGACCGTTCACACCGCCCTGGAACCCTTCCTGTCATGAACGCCAGCCCTCAGGCGCCCTACCAGGAACCGCGCTTCCCGCTCCCCCAGCGCCACCGTCGCCTCCTCGCCTGCACCGCCGTCCTCGCCTCCATCGCCCTGGGCACCCTCGGTGTCGGCGCCACCGTGGAGACCGTCCGGCAAGGCCCGCTCGCCACCACCACCGCGAGCAAGTAGCCGCCCGCTCCTCTCAGCACCGTCGTCCCCCTCGGACGCGGTGCTTCCGCCTTTCCGGCACCGGACGCGAGGGCCACTTCCTGACCGAAGGTCGTCAAGTACTAAGATCGTCCCGCAACACGACGCGAAGGGGATGCAGTGGCGCGGGTTGCGATCATCGGTGGCGGTATCAGCGGGCTGGGGACGGCACTCATGCTCGGCCGGCGGGGCCACCCGGTCACCTTGTTCGAACAGGACACGCGGCAGGCCGAAGAGGACCTGGACCGGGACTTCTACCACTGGAACCGGCCCCGGGTCCCCCAGGCCGACCAGCCCCATTCGTTCCTCGCCCCCGTCCGCACCGTGCTGCGCACCGAGGCCCCCGACGTCTACGCGGACGTGCTGGCCCGCGGAGCCCGGGAGTACCACGACTTCGACTGGTTCGACGAGCACCCCCCGCACCGGCCCGGCGACGAGGAACTGGTGACCCTGCGCACCCGTCGCATCGTGCTGGAAGCCGCCCTGACCGCAGCCGTACGGCGGGAACCCACCGTCGAGGTGCGGCGAGGCTCCCGGGTGCGCGGCCTCACCGTCCAGGACGGGAACCCTCCCCGGGTCACCGGCGTGCGGACGGACAGCGGAACCCACCCGGCGGACCTCGTCGTCGACGCTGCCGGGCGTCGCTCGCCCGTCCCCGCCTGGCTGGTCGCGGCCGGCTGCCGCCCGCCCGTGGTCGGCAGCCACCGCACCGGGATCACCTACGTGTGCCGCTGGTACCGCCTGCGCGCCGACGGCCCGCGCGACCCCGGGCGGGTCAAGACCGGCTCCGCCGCCGGGTTCGCGCTCGCCGGCGTCTTCCCCTCCGACAACGACACCTTCGCGCTGAGCATGGTGCTCTCCACGAGTGACCCGACCCGCGGCGCACTCACCGACCCCGCCGTGTTCGAGGCCGTCTCCCGGCGCTTCCCCGCCTGCGCCGCCTGGCTCGACCTCGACCCCGAACCCCAGTCGCCCGTCCTGGCGATGGCCGGCCTGGACAACCGCTGGACCTCCCTCACCGACGGCACCGGCCCCGTCGTGACCGGTCTGGTCAACGCCGGGGACAGCCTGGTCCACACCAACCCCACCCTCGGCCACGGCGTGGCCCTCGGCCTGCTCGCCGCCCAGTACCTGGCCGGCCACACCGACCGGGTCGCCGCGGACCCGACCGGCTACCACGCCTGGACCACCGAGACCCTCCGCCCGTGGTTCGACGCCCAGGTGACCGCCGACCGCGCCAACGAGCAACGCCTCACCGACGGTTCAGCCCTCCCGGACCGCCGGACCGCCGCCCTGGCCGCCTGCGCCTTCGACGACCCGGTCGTCATGCGGGCCCGCGCCCACGTACGCCACCTCGTGCGAACCCCCGACGAGGCCTACGCCACCGCCGAAGTCGACCAGGCCGTCACCACCTGGCTCGCCGCCCACCCCGACTTCACCCCCCACCACGACGGCCCGACCCGCGCCCAGTGGGACGCCCTCATCCCGGCCTGAACCACCACGCCCCCGGCGCGGCCACCAGCCCGGCGGGCACAGCCCGGCCCGGCAGGCGCAACCCAGCCCGGCGGGCGCAGCCCGACACCGTGGCCGAAGCGCAGCGCAGACTAGGTGCGCAGTCCCTCGCGGGGCGGGGGCGGGAGGGTGGGGGTGGGGCGGGAGTGGCGGCCGGTGCCCGGGGTGGGGTGGAGGTCGGGGGCCGGGGCGTAGCGGGCGGCCGGGGGGCGGAGGAGCCAGGTGGTGCGGGGGGTGGGGGTGATCAGGCCGAGGCGGTGGAGGAGGTCGAGGGCGTCGCGCCGCAGGGCTGTGCGGTCGGCGAGGTAGCGGGCGGGGAGGCCGTGGTCGTCGGCGATGTCGCCGAGGACCCCGTCTATCAGCGCGTCGGCGATCGGGACGTCGCCGTCGGTGGCCTCGCCGGGCAGCGGGCGGACCTCCTCGACCAGGCGCTCGACCAGCAGCAGGGAGGCCTGGGCGAGGGTACCGGCGCCGGGGAGGGCGAGGTCGGTGAGTTCGGCGGCCGGGTCGAGCAGGGCGACGCCCTCGGCGCGCAGTTCGGCCTCCAGTCCGAGGAACTCCGCGAGTGCGGCCGGGCCGCTGTGCCGGTGCTCGTGCAGCCAGGCGCGCTGGTCCTCGGGGAGGTCGGCGGCGAGGACGGCGGGCGCCTCGGCGAGGAGTCGCCGCACGGCGGTGGCGGGTTCGGCCTCGGCGGCGCGGCGGATGAGGTCGGCGGCGTCGTCGGCCAGCGCGGGCGGGCCGGCCGGGACGGCGCGGGCGAGTTCGCGGTCGACGGTCAGCACGAAGGCGGTGTCTGCCGGGTCGGCCGGCAGTTCGCCCAACACCTGCCAGTCGACCAGCGCGGCGAGCGCCATGTCGAGGGCCGCTATGCCCGCCGATCCCGCCGAGCCGGCCGCCTCGATCGCCTCGGTCGCGAGGTCGGGCGCGGCCGCCCGCATCGCCTCGAGCAACCGCCCGTACGGGAGTTGCTCGGGGGCGTCGACGAGCAGGGCCAGGGCGAGCGCGAGCTGGGCGTAGCCGGCCGGGGTGAACGGGGCACCGGTGGCGGGGTGTTCGAGCCGGCGGGCGGCGCCGGGCCCGAGGCCGGCCTTGCAGAGCCGGGCGTGCCAGGGGCCGACGACCAGGCGGTAGCCGAGCAGGGTGTCGAAGCGTTCGGTGAGCCAGTCGCGGTGACGGCGGATCAGCGGGAAGCCCTCGGCGTGCGGGCCGGAGGCGGTGACCAGCGGGTGGGCGAGCAGCAGCCGGGCGGCGATGCGGCGTTCGGCCTCCGGGAGTTCCTCGTCGGAACGATCCTGCACGTCACGGGGCAGCTCAGGGAGCGCCCGGCCGCGCTCCGGCCTGCGGTGCCTGCCGGGCCTGCCTTGCTTGGCACCTGACCGGACGACGGGCAGCGCGGCGGCGTCGCGCCGGGCGCGGCGCAGGCCGCCGTCGGTGCGGGCCTCGCGGGCGCGCGGGACGGCGGCGGCGTGGGCCGTCGGGCCGTGCCACCAGCTGACGGTGGGGTCGGCGGGTACGGCGGCGGCGCCGAGGTGGCGGGCCGGGTAGAGGCCGAAGGAGGCGGTGCACAGGTCGTCGGCGGTGCCGGGGGTGGCGGCGGCGAACCAGTGGGCGAGCCGCAGCAGTCCCGGGTCGGGCGAGAGCCCTTCGACGGGGGCCTGCGCGTCGTCAGCTCCCCGCTCGGCCACCGCATCGACGGCCACGGCGTCGACGGAGGCCACGGCATCGGCACGGTGGGCGTCAGCACGGTCGACGCCGGTGGAGTCGGACCCGCGTTCGGCTTCGCGTTCGACTTCGCGTACGGCGAGGACGGCGTCGGCGGTCCCCCGTCCTGCCCCGCCCGCGCGTCCGTCCGGCCTGCCGGCGGCCACCCGGGTGGCGCCGACCGCGTACTCCTGCTGCTCCATGTCGGGGTCAAGACTAGACGGTGACCGGGTCACCCGGTGGCAGCAACCGTCCTCCTGAGGAAGTCTCCGCAGGAGCCGTCGAAGCGGCCGCTCGCCCTCCGCTCTCCCGGCCGCGCCGTCACCTCCCGTTCCCCACCGGGGTTACGCACCGGTAACCCGGACTTCCCCCGCCTGGTCGGCTCCCGTAGGGTCGGTGGTTCCCCCAGCCGAGCGACCTCGGAGGCACTCGCCGCATGAGCATCCGTACGACCACCCGCGCCGCCGGCCTCGGCGGGCGCCTGCGTTCGGCCACCGGCCTGCTCGGCGGCTACGCGGCCACCTCGGCGGCGCACCTGGGTTCGATCCTGTCCGGGGCCTCGGTGCTGCGGAACGCCACCAAGCCGGCGCTGATGCCGCTGCTGGCCGCGCACAGCGTGTCGGCGGCGGCCGCTGCCGGGCGCGAGGCGTCGAAGCTGCTGGTCCCGGCGCTGCTGGCGAGCGCGGGCGGGGACGTGCTGCTTCAGCTGAAGAACGACACCGCGTTCCTGGCCGGCATGGGTTCGTTCGCGGCCGCGCACGTCTGCTACGTCACGATGTTCGTCCAGCGCGGGGCGCTCACCGACCGTCGGCGCGCCCTGGTGGTCGCGGCCGCGTACGCGACGGCCTGGGTGGGCCTGGTCGGTCAGCTCTGGCCGGACCTCGGGGAGCTGAAGGTCCCGGTGGCCGGCTACAGCCTGCTGCTCACCTCGACGGCCGTCACCTCGGCCGGGCTGGGCTGGCGGACCGGGCTGGGCGGGGCGCTGTTCCTGCTGTCCGACACGCTGATCGCCACCCAGTTGGCGAAGTGGCGCGAGCTGCCGGGGCATCAGTTCTGGATCATGGCGACGTACGTGCTGGCCCAGTACCTGCTGGCCAGCGGCATCCTCCAGCAGGAGGAGCGGCAGGAGCGGGCGGCCGGCTAGGGCCTGGCCAGCATGATCCGCCGGACAGGCCCGAACGCAGTGCAGCGCCGCCGGTCCCGTCAGGGTCCGGCGGCGCGACGCGCGGGCGTGGAGGGGGTGGGGCCGTCAGGCACTGCGCCTCCGGAGCAGCCAGAAGCCGCCGAGGCCGCCCGCGACCAGGGCCAGCCCTCCCGCCAGCTCCGCCGGGTTCGCCGCGACCGAGCCTCCGAGGCCGGTCTTGACCGCGCCGTGCGGGGCGACCTGCTGGCTGCCGGCGCCGGACTGGCCGAGCGAGCCGGCCCACTCCCCGGCCGCCTTGCCCCAGTCGCCGAGGCCCTTGTCCGGGCCGGACTCGGCGACGGTGGTGACCGTGACGCTGGTGGAGAAGGCGCCGCCGTCCGGGCAGGTGCCGTCGACCTTGCTGTTCCCGTTGTGCTGGGAGGTCAGCCGGGCGGAGCCGCTGTGCTTGCCGTCGGACCCCAGGGTGAGGGTCGCGGGGCCGCCCTCGAACGCGGCGGAGTGGGCGGTGATGGTCTTGGCGTCGGGCTTGTCCGACTTCTCGCAGGAGACCGTGACCCTCACGGTCTGGCCCGGTGCGGCCTGGGACGGGCTGACCGAGGCCGCGCCGTCCCTGGCTGCCGCAAGGGGGGCCGTGAGACCGGTCAGCACCGTCGCGCCGATCAGGGCGGCGGCGGCCGTACGCATGGGGCGCATGCCGGAACCTCCGGGATTCTCGGGCGCAGCCGGGGACTCCCATGTCCACGTGGTGTTTCAACTGCACCCGGTCATTCACCGACGGTAGGCAGCTACTCCACCCGCGGCCACCGCTCAGGACCGTTCGAGCGACACCCCGTCGCGCACTGTGACTGGTTGGCGGGGCGCCGGAGCCTCAGAGGTCCAGGTCCACCACGACGGGGGCGTGGTCGGAGGTGCCCTTGCCCTTGCGGGCCTCGCGGTCGACGTAGCTGTCGGTGACGGCATCGACGAAGGGCTTGTTGGCATAGGTGAGGTCGATCCGCATGCCCCGGTTCTTCGGGAACGCCAGCTGGCGGTAGTCCCAGTAGGTGTAGGGACGGTCGTACTTCAGCGGGCGCGGCAGCACGTCGTGCAGGCCGATCTCGCCGAGGGCCTCCAGCGCGGCGCGCTCGACGGGGGTGACGTGGGTGAGGCCCTCGAAGGCGGCGACGTCGAAGACGTCCTCGTCGGTCGGGGCGATGTTGAAGTCGCCGAGGACGGCGAACGGGCGCGGACCGGCCGCGTCCTCTTCGGCGGCCTTGCGCAGCGCCTCCAGCCACTCCAGCTTGTAGCGGTAGTGGGCGTGGCCGACCTCGCGGCCGTTGGGCACGTACACCGACCAGACCCGGACCGGTCCGCAAGTGGCCGCGATGGCGCGCGGCTCGACCTCGGGCAGCAGGGCGCCGTCGGCCAGGTAACCGGGCTGACCGGGCAGGCCGCGCACGACGTCGTCCAGGCCGAGCCGGGAGACGACGGCGACGCCGTTCCACCGGCCGGTGCCGTGCGCCGCCGTCTCGTAGCCGAGCTCGCGGACCTGCTCGTACGGGAAGGCGTCGGCCGCGCACTTGAGCTCCTGGAGGCAGAGCACGTCGGGCTCGGCGCTCTCCAGCCACTCCAGGAGCTTGGGCAGCCGCGCGGTGACGGAGTTGATGTTCCAGGTGGCGATGCGGACGGTCACGGCGGGCGGCCTTCCCGGTGGTTCGGTCGGTACGGACGGGGGTGGGCCCACCCCGGAGGGAGACCCACCCCGAACATACCGCCCGGCAGCGACAACCCGGCCCGATCAGCCTCCGGGACGGGCGTCCGCACGAGCCGGTACGGCCGGCCCGCTCAGTGCCGCCGGCCCGCTCAGTGCCGCCGGCCCGCTCAGTGCCGCCGGCCTGCCCAGTTCGGCCGGGCTGCTCAGTGCTGCCCGCCAGCTGGCCGGACCACCGCAGCGGAGCCGCCGCCGCGCCGCACCGGTTCGGCGGCGGCCACCCAGCGGCCGTCCGGCAGCCGTTCCACACCGGTGGCGGCGCCGATCTCGCCGCCGCCGGCGAACTTTTGCCCGAGGGCCTCCAGCTCGGCCCGCTCCGGCAGGGCCAGGAAGCCCGGCTCGGCCTGGGTGGCGGCGGTGTTGCGCTGGCTGGCGCGCGGGGCGGCGATGGCCTGCTCCAGGCTCAGCCCCCGATCGAGGCGGCCGAGCAGCACCTGCAGGGTGGTGGTGATGATGGTCGCGCCGCCGGGGCTGCCGGTGGCCAGCAGCGGCTCCCCGTCGCGCAGCACGATGGTCGGGGACATCGAGGAGCGCGGCCGCTTGCCCGGACCGGGCAGGTTCGGGTCGGGGACGCCGACGGTGAGCGGGGCGAAGTCGAAGTCGGTCAGCTCGTTGTTGAGCAGGAAGCCCCGACCCGGGACGGTGATGCCGCTGCCGCCGGTCTGCTCGATGGTGAGGGTGTACGAGACGATGTTGCCCCAGCGGTCCGCCACCGTCAGGTGGGTGGTGTTGGGGCCCTCGTACGGCTCGGCGACGGCCTGCCCGGTGTCGGCGCAGTCGGCCGGGTGGCGCGGGTCGCCTGGGGCGAGCGGGCTGGTGAGGGCGTGGTCGGGGCTGATCAGGCAGGCCCGGGAGGCGGCGTAGCGCTCGGAGAGCAGCTGCTTGGTCGGGACGTCGCTGAAGGCCGGGTCGCCGACCCAGCGGTTGCGGTCGGCGAAGGCGATCCGCGAGGCCTCCAGGAAGTGGTGGTAGTACTGCGTGCTGCCGTAGTCCGAGAGGTCGCCGTCCTCGAGGATGTTCAGCGCCTCGCCGACGGTGGTACCGCCGGAGCTGGAGGGGGCCATCGAGTAGACGTCGTAGTCGCGGTAGGCGACGTGGGTGGGCGCCTGGCTGCGGACCCGGTAGCCGGCCAGGTCGGCGGTGTCGACCTTTCCGGGGCGGGCCTTGCGGCCGGAGGCCGGGTCGACCGGCGGGTGCTGCAGGGTGTTGGCGATGTCCTGGGCCAACTCGCCCTGGTAGAAGGCCTTCACGCCGTCCTTGGCGAGCAGCTTGTAGGTCGCGGCGAGGTCGGGGTTGCGCAGGACGGAACCGACCTCCGGGGGCTTGCCGTTCGGCAGGAAGAGCTTGGCGGTGGCCGGGAAGTCCTTGAACCGGTCGTAGTTGTCGGCGGTCTGGCCGCGGAAGGTGGCGTCGACGACGAAACCGTTCTCGGCGATCCGCTCGGCGGGTTCCAGGGTCTGTCCGAGCGAGCGGGTGCCCCACTGGCGCAGCGCGGAGTCCCAGGTGGCGGGGGTGCCCGGGACGCCCACGGACAGGCCGCTGGTGACGGCGTCGGCGAAGGCGAGCGGCTTGCCGTCCTCCAGGAACAGCCCGCTGTCGGCGGTGCGACCGGCCACCTCGCGGCCGTCGATGGTGTGCACCCGGCCGGTGGCGTGGTCGTAGTAGACGAAGTACCCGCCGCCGCCGATCCCGGACGAGTACGGCTCGGTCACCCCGAGCGCCGCGGCGGCCGCCACCGCCGCGTCCACCGCGTTCCCGCCCTTGCGCAGCACCTCGATCCCGGCGGCCGTGGCATCGGCGTCCACGGTCGCCACTGCTCCGCCCCACCCCACCGCCTCCGGCACCTTGGGCGGCGCCGCCGCGGCCCCGGCCGGCCCGGTGGTGGCCCAGAGCAGTGCGTTGGCGAGCAGCAGTGATGGCGCGAGACGGGTCAGAGCCCTCATCCGAGTCCTCCTGAGTCGACGTCAACTCATCAGTTGTTCCACAGGAGGGATGATCCGACAACCACACCACATAGCTACCAACGGGTAGTTGACGTGGCGATGGCTCCGACATCGAAGGTCACGTTCCGGATTCGGTTCCAAACAATCCGGAACGTCTCTTTATGTGATCCATATACGGTCTGATGGTTCGCCACGACCTCATCACAGAAGGATCCGGCTCCTCCGTGATTCCGCCACCTCCCTCCCAGCCACCAGCAGTTCCGCCGCACCGCCCCTGGTGGCAGCACCGCGGGGTGCATGCCGCCAGCTTCCTGGTGTTCCCGGTCGCGGCCTTCGCGATCGCCTGGACCTGGCCCCGACCGCTCTGGCGCAAGCTCACCAGCACGGTGCTCGCGGCGTTCTGCAGCCTGGTGTGGCTCGGCGCACTGGTCGGCCCCCAGCCGACCACCCCCGCACCCACCCCCGCGCCGGTCGCGGCGACGGCCGGCCCGTCCGCCACACCGACGCCGTCCACCACGCCGTCGCCGTCGACCACGCCGTCGACCACGCCGGACCCGACGCCGACGGGGACGCCGACCCCGGCCGGGACTCCGACGGTCACCGCCACCCCGGAACCGGTCGCGCCGAGCCAGGCCCCGCAGAACCACACCGAGCCACCGGCCGCGGCCGCACCCGAGCCCGCCCCGCATCCGACCGCCCAGTCGGCCGACCCGGGCACCGGTGGAAGTAGCTCGTCCACTGGTGGCGGCGCGAGCAGCTCGGGCGGGTCCAGCTCGGGAGGATCCGGCTCAGGGGGCTCGACGTCCGGCGGATCCGACTCCGGCGGGTCCGGCTCGGGAGGGGGCTCCGCCGCAACCGTCCGTCCAGGGGCCTTCTGCTCCCCGGCCGGCGCGACCGGTGTCACCACGAAGGGCACCCCGATGATCTGCGGCCCCGGCACGGACGGCCGGGACCGCTGGAAGTCGGCCGGCTGACGGCTGACGGCTGACGGCTGACGGCTGACAGATTTCAGCGAACAGATAACGTTGTCTGTTCGCTGAAATCCGTCATCTGAAAGTTGTCATCTGTCCGCCGTTCCGCCCCGCCCGCTACAGCGCGCTGCGCTCCACCCGCCGCCGCTTGATGGTCCGGAACCGCCGGGCCACCTGGCGGGCCAGGTCGGCGGCGCCGACCAGGCCGGCCTCGTTGCCGAGGGCGGCGTGGACGATGGTCGCCTCGGGGCGGAAGCCGCGGCCGGTCAGGGTGCGGCGGAAGGTGTCCCGGGCCGGGCCGAGGAGCAGGTCGCCGGCCTCGGAGACGCCGCCGCCGATGACGAAGCGCCCCGGGTCGAGGCCGGCGGCGAGGTTGGCGATGCCGACGCCGAGCCAGGTGCCGACCTCGTAGAGCAGCTCGATGGCGGTCGGGTCGCCGGCCTGGGCGGCCTCGGTGACCAGCGGCCCGGTGATGCCCTCGACCGTCCCGCCGGCGCGGGCGAGCAGCGGCTGCACCACCGGCGACTCCTCGGCGACCAGTTCGCGCGCGTCCCGCACCAGCGCGTTGCCGGAGGAGTACTGCTCCCAGCAGCCGCGGTTGCCGCACGGGCAGCGGTGCCCGCCGGGCACCACCTGCATGTGCCCGAACTCGCCCGCCAGACCGTACTTGCCCCGGTCGACGTAGCCGTCCCGGACGACCGCGCCGCCGATGCCGGTGCCCAGGGTGAGCATCACCATGTGGTCCTCGCCGCGCCCGGCGCCGAAGCGCCACTCGGCCCAGGCGGCGGCGTTGGCGTCGTTCTCCACGATCACCGGGAAGCGCAGCCGCTCGCTGAGCGCCTGCTGGAGCGGCTCGTTGCGCCAGTTGAGGTGGGGGGCGAAGAGCACCCGGGAGCGGTCGGCGTCGACCCAGCCGGCCGCGCCGACGCCGACCGCGTGGACGTCGTGCCGGTCGGCGAGCTCGAGCACCAGCTCGACGATGACGTCCTCGACGACCTTGGCGCTCTTGCTCTTGTGCGGGGTGTCGGTGCGCAGCTTCTCCAGCACCTTCCCCTCGCCGTCGACGACCCCCGCGACCACCTTGGTGCCGCCGATGTCGACGCCGATGGTGGGCAGCCGCAGTATCCCCGCGGGCAGCGCGCGGCGACGGCGCTCGGCGCGCGGGCCGAGGCCGAGCAGGGTGGGCAGGACGGCCGGCCGGGTGTTGCCTTGGGGGCTGGTCACGGCTGCGGACGCTCCTCACGGGTCTCGCGGGTCTCAGGAATCTCAGAGGCCTCAGGGAACTCAGAGGTCTCAGAGCTCTCAGGGGTCTCAGGGACATCAAAGGATTCGGCGACGGACGGCCGGGCCAGCTCGTGCGAGAGCTCGGCGAGGTCGGATCCGCCGGCCATCTCGGTGGTCAGCTGTTCCAGGCTGATCTGGGCGCGCGGGTGGCTGCCGGCCATCCGCCCCCGCTTGAGCAGGGTGAAGTGGTCGCCGACCAGGTAGGCGTGGTGCGGGTTGTGGGTGATCAGGACGACCCCGAGCCCGGCGTCGCGGGCCGCGGTGACGTACTTGAGCACCACCCCGGACTGCTTGACGCCGAGCGCCGCGGTCGGCTCGTCCAGGACGAGCACCTTGGCACCGAAGTGCACGGCGCGGGCGATCGCCACGCACTGGCGCTGCCCGCCGGAGAGGGTGCCGATCGGCCGGTCGACGTCGTGCAGGTCGATGCCCATCCTGGCGAGCGCCTCGCGGGTGGTGGCGCGCATGCCGTCGGCGTCCAGCCGCAGGCCGCCCCAGCGGCGCATGCCCCGTTCGGAGCCGAGGAAGAAGTTGCGCCACACCGGCATCAGCGGGACGACGGCGAGGTCCTGGTAGACGGTGGCGATGCCGCGGTCCAGGGCCTGGCGCGGGGAGTCGAGCCGGACCTCCTCGCCGCCGACGGTGTAGGTGCCCTCGTCGTGCTGGTGCAGCCCGGCGATGATCTTGATCAGGGTGGACTTGCCGGCCCCGTTGTCGCCGAGCACGCAGCTGATCTCGCCTGCCCGCAGGGTCAGCGAGACGTCCTGCAGTGCCCGGACCGTCCCGTAGGTCTTGCCGACGTCCACCAGGGACAGCAGCTCGCCGCCGGCGGAGAGTTCGGTGCTCATCGCGGCCCCCGTTCCGCCCGGCGCTTGACGTAGGCGTTGAGCAGCGCGGCCAGCAGCAGCATCGCGCCGAGGAAGAACTTGAACCAGTCCGGGTTCCACTGGGCGTAGATGATCCCCTTGCCGGCCATGCCGAAGATCAGCGCGCCGAGCGCGGAGCCGACCACCGAGCCGTAGCCGCCGGTGATCAGGCAGCCGCCGATGACCGCCGCGACGATGTAGATCAGCTCGTTGCCGACGCCCTCGCCGGACTGCACGGTGTCGAAGGAGAACAGCAGGTGCTGCCCGAGCACCCAGGCGCCGAAGCCGACGCCCAGGTAGAGCACCGTCTTGGTCCGGGCGACCGGCACGCCGACCGCGCGGGCGGCGGCCGCGTCGCCGCCGACGGCAAAGATCCAGTTCCCGAAGCGGGTGCGCAGCAGTACCCAGCTGCCGACCGCGAGCAGGCCGAGCCACCACCAGACGGTGGCCTTGATGGTCAGCCCGCCGACGTTCAGCTCGGAGGCGAACAGCCAGCGGCAGGTCTCGAAGCCCTGCATGTCGGCGATCGACTTGGTGGAGACCGTCCCGGAGACGGCCTTGGTGACGCCGAGGTTGGCGCCGGTCAGCATCAGGAAGGTGCCCAGGGTGACGATGAAGCTGGGCAGCTTGGTGCGGCCGAGCATCCAGCCGTTGAACCAGCCGATCGCCAGCGTGGTCGCCAGCGAGACCAGGACGCCGACCCAGGTGACGGCGGTGAACTGGTACGAGACCATCGAGGAGGTCAGCGCGGCGGTGGTGACCAGCACGCCGGCCGACAGGTCGAACTCGCCGCCGATCATCAGCAGCGAGACCGGCACCGCCATGATCCCGATGGTGGAGGCCGCGTAGAGCACGGTGCCCAGCGAGGAGACCCGCAGGAAGGGCTCGGCGGCGGCGGCGAAGACCGCGAACACCGCGGCGGCGGCGATCAGCGAGCCGAGCTCGGGGCGGGCGAGGAGCCGCCGCAGGGCCGCGGGGCGGTCCTGGACGAGCAGGTCGGGGGTGGTCGGGGCGCTCACCTGGTCCCCCTCGCGACGTACTCGGCGAGCGCGTCGGCGTCGTCCTTGGTCAGGATCTGCGGGCCGGTCGCGACGGGCTTGCCGCCGCCGAGCATGTCCAGGTTGGACTTGTACAGCCACAGCAGGTCGACGCCCTCGTAGCCCTGGAGGTAGGGCTGCTGGTCGACGGCGAAGCCGACGCTGCCGGACTTGAGCCCGGCCACCACCTGCGGTCCCAGGTCGAAGGTGTCCAGCTCGACGCTGCGGTGGGCGTCCTGGACGGCCTGCAGCCCGGTGGCGGCCATCGGGCCGGAGAGGGTGAGCACGGTGTCGATGGAGGGGTCGGCCTGGAGCTTGGCGGAGATCGCCGCCCGGGCGTCGGGCATGTCGACGCCGTTCACGTAGAGCACCTGGAAGCCGCCGCCGGCCTTGGACCGGGCGCCCGAGCAGCGCTCCTCCTGGCCGACGTTGCCCTGCTCGTGGATCACGCAGAGCACGTTCTTGCGGCCGCGGGAGGCCAGCTCCGCACCGGCCGCCTGACCGGCCGAGTTCTCGTCCTGACCGATGTGGGTCAGCGCGCCGAACTTCGCGGAGAACTCCTGACCGGAATTGATCGTGATCACCGGGATGCCGGCCGCCTTGGCCTTGCCCAGGACGTCGGCCATCGCGTCGCCCTTGGCGAGGGTGACCAGCAGGCCGTCGACCTTCTGGTCGATGGCGGCCTGGACGAGCTGGACCTGGTTCTGGGTCTGCGCGTCGTTGGAGTACAGGAAGGTGATGTTGTCCTTGGCGGCGGCCTGCTCGGCGCCCTTGCGCACGCTGTCCCAGAAGGCGTCCCCGGCGCCGGCGTGGGTCACCATGGCGACCTTCCAGCGCGGGGTGGTGACGGCGCTGCCACCGGCGGCCGCGGCCTTGGCGCGGGCCTCCTCGGCGCGTCTGCCTCCGGTACTGCTGCAACCGGCCGCGGTGACCGCGAGGGCCAGGACGGCGCACACGGGCCAGAAGCGGCGGGACGGGCGAAAGCGGGTTGTGCTCATCCCCATAGTCTCTCTGGCCCCATTGCGCGGGATCGCACCGCCTCGCCCGGCGGCGCGAACGGCCCGGGAGGTAAGGTGCCCCGGGGGACCTTCCTGGAAGTTCGCTGGACATCTGGTCCGGAGCACGGCCATCCGGGTGACAGACTAGGCGCCGACCCGAAGCTGGAACACCTCGGAAACGTGATGTTCCTCTCAGGTTCCGCACAGATTCGGACGGCAACCGATCCTCGGTTCCCTGCCGTCTGATGCCATTGACGTGCGTTCGGGCGACTGGGGCCCGGGCGGCGAGCGACCCGGATACGAGAACTTGATGGAACTGACAGGTACGCCATTCTTCATCCTCACCGTCATCCTTGTGCCGGTGTCCATCACAGTGGCGCTGCTGTTCTGGGGGAAGGTGCGCGGCCCCCAGCCGGTGCGCACCCTGTCCCGGATCGTCATGATCATGTTCTGCCAGGTCACGGCCGTGCTGATGGTCTTCGTGATGGTGAACAACGCGAACCTGATCTACGGCAACTGGGACGACCTGCTCGGCACCGGTGACCACGTCCGCGCGGTGCCCTCGGTCCCGCCGGTGGACCCGGCGGGCAACGCCCAGAACGGCCAGTCAGGCGACGGCAAGCAGGCCCCGAAGGTGCTGCAGAAGTTCGGCGGCGTGAACGACCCGGCGGTGCCCGGCGACGTCCAGAAGACCGAGCTCAAGGGCCAGGTGTCCGGTGTCGACGGCGAGGTGCTGGTCTGGCTGCCGCCGCAGTACAACGACCCGGCGTTCAAGGACAAGAAGTTCCCGGTGGTCGAACTGATCCCGGGCTACCCGGGCTCCTCCTCCACCTGGTACGGCACCCTCAAGGTCTCCGAGCAGCTCAAGCCGCTGATGCAGCAGGGCAAGGTCGCGCCGTTCATCCTGGTCTCGCCGCGCACCCTGCTGCTGGGCAGCCACCAGGACGCGGGCTGCACCGACATCCCCGGCAAGATCAACGCGGACGCCTGGATCACCCGCGACGTCCCGCAGATGGTGATGGACAACTTCCGCGCCGACCCGTCCTCGGACCGCTGGGCGATCGCCGGCTACTCGGCCGGCGCCCACTGCGCGGCCAAGCTGTCGCTGGCCCACCCCAACCGCTACCGGGCCGGCATCGCGATGTCCGGCTACAACGACCCCGCGAGCGAGCCCGACTCGCTGGTCGGCAAGGACCCGAAGCTGCGCGAGGCCAACAACCCGGTCAACATCCTCAAGACCGCCCAGCAGCCGCCGAAGGTCGCCCTGCTGGTCAGCGGCGCCAAGGGCGACGGCTACGAGGACGGCCAGGCGATCGCCGCCGCGGCCAAGGACCCGACCAAGATCCAGGTCGAGGAGAGCACCGGTCCGCACACCACCGACATGTGGAAGCGGATGGTGCCGAGCGCCTTCGAGTGGCGCGCCTCCCGGCCGAGCACCACGTCCACGGACTGCTCGACCAGCTCGTGCCCGGCCGCCGTCAGTGACACCAGCACCGCCCGCCGCCCGTGCCC